>NZ_BAAILP010000033.1:0-19107 GCF_054589055.1 Novosphingobium sp. 11B
CGAAAAGCCCATTGCTCCTGACGCGGTGGAAAACACCGGCGCCAGCGCTCGCCCAAGTCAAGCCGCCAAACACCGATCAAACTCGGGACACACCAGAGCGGCGGGCTCGTGAATAACCCGGGTTAGGTTGCTTATGGCTAGTAGGTGATAACGCTTGTGTCAGGGGGTGGCATTTGCCTGCGATCACTACCGCTGAGAATGACATAAAAGAAAGAATGTCGATTGGACTAATCACTCTCATCGCTGCGAGAGCGGGGTGTGAAGTGCAAACCTATAGTGTGGATAGGACCTCAAGAGACATTTCAATTTCTCCAATAAGTGGATCGCCGGTGCAAATCGACGCGCAATTAAAAGCGACGGTAAACCTAATTGATTCTGGAGAGGTTTTGAAATTCGATCTCCCTGTTAAAAATTACAACGATTTGAGGGCAACTCAGGTTGCTAATGCGCAGATATTGATTGTTGTTGATTTGCATGATTTGCATGATTTGCCTGATCATTGGCTGGAGGGGGTGGCTGATCAGATGGTTTTCCGCAAATGTGCATATTGGCTCAGTCTGTACGGAATGCCAGCGACAAGTAACGGAAATAAAATCCGAGTAGATATACCAAAAAATCAAATATTTAATTCTGATCAGTTAGGACTATTGATGGAACGGCGGCTGGAAAAGATCCAGCAGAATGATGGTGGCCTATGATTACGTTGAATTCGCAATCTCGCCATAATATTAGTGTCGCTGGTTTATCCAATTTTGCGGCTAGTCAGGGTTTTATCTTCCGAGAGCCTTGGGGGAAATATCTGTCACGCTTTTCCCGGAAAAATGGAGGGCGGGAGCAAAATATTCTTATACCCACAAGTAGCTCTTTGGTTGATTTTTCCCGGCGGGCCCATGATGTCATGTTGGAGTTGGCGCAGTTTTTAGAAATATCTCCGGAAAGTGTTCTCCGTGAAGTTTTGAACTTCGAGTATCAGGTTGTTAAAATTAATGCTAACGAAGGCAATGAAGATCATACTTTGAATTTTGATGCGGCAATTGATCTTTTGCAAAATGGTATGAAATTGATTGATTCTAGCGCGACAGTTTCGATTACTGGTGATTTTGTTCCAATAATAAGAGGTCGCAGGCCAGACGCGGTAAAAAAATACCTAGATCGTGTGCGGGTGGGGCAAACCGAAGTAGGCAGCTTTGTTCTAACTTTGCTGATGCCTATCGGAGTTGATCCGAACGAACTCGGTCTGGAGCAAAGTCAGAATGCTGGAATTGGATCGGCTATCGCTCAAAATTTCTCTAATGCCCTCCGAGCAGCGGAATCTGTGGCGAGTAATATCACGTCTATGGAAGATCGAGCGCTCATCGGGAATGGCATAACCGCCAATTTCATGCAGGGCTTATCCAGGATGATCGAGGTCGTTGATAGTCTGAAGATTGGAATTGTGGCTGTCCGTCCCGATAAGAAGCGTCCTCGGTATTCTAAAGAAGTGCGATTTACTCATGATTCTTTAGAGCTTCTAAAGACTGTAGAAAGGCGCCTAACTCCTGCTCATGAGAAGTCGATCGTCACCGTATCTGGCGTAATCACGCAGTTGATTGAGCATAAAAAGCGGCATTCAGGAAATGTAGTCATTGAAGCCGAAGTGTATGGGGCATTTCATTCGATCCGAGTCCCGTTTGATAAAGATAATCGTGATATTCTATTTGATGCTTTTCATAGAAAAGATATGCTTGAAGTGGTTGTTAGTGGTAGTATTTCAGATAATAATGGAAAGTATAGGTTAGATTCTCCGCATGGATTTCAGTTGCGTGCAAAAGCGAGGCTAGCGTAAATCATCTAGAACTTTCCTACACTCCCCCACATACGATAACTAATCCGTCCCCCACGACGCGCCTGTCCTGGCTGCGTCGTGGTCTTTCGTGGCTTTCCTCTTGCGCGAGGTGGACGATGACGGACTTTTCCAGCAGCTTCGGTGTCGACGGTAGGGCGGGGGATCGGCCTGTGCCCCTCCACCCTGTGCCCCTCTACCATCCTTCGGCCAAGGATGCGCTGTACGCATCCGCTGAGCGGCGCCTTGCTGGAGGGATGATGGGTCGGTCTTAAGGTCGCAGTTATTTGCGAACTTAGGAGCGCTGCTTGTGGGACGGATCACGGTTTTCGGCGGGCCTGAACGCCGCCGACGCTGGAGTACCGAGGAACAACGGCGTATTCTGGAAGAGGCTTTTGCGCCGGGCGCGTGCGTCGCGCAGGTTGCCCGACGGCACGACGTCTCCACCGCGTTGGTCTATACCTGGCGGCGCAAATTGTGCCTGGCGGCTGCCGCCAGACAGGAAGACCATGGTTTCGTCGAAGCTGTGGTGTTGGAGGACAAGGCCGCGACGCCTGTTCCCGGTCAGCCGGTAATCGTAGTCGACCTTTCCCATGGACGTCGGGTGAGTATCTTCAGTTTGGCGTCTCCCGCGATGGCTGCGGCAGTCGTGGAGGTGCTGGCGCGATGATCCCGATCCCGGGCGGCGTGAGGGTGTGGCTTGCGCTGGGGCATACGGACATGCGGCGGGGAATGCGCTCGCTGGCCCTGCAGGTCCAGCAATCGCTGAACAAGGACGTCCATGCCGGCGATCTATACGTCTTCAGGGGACGAAGTGGATCGCTGTGCAAGATCTTGTGGCATGACGGCCTCGGGATGTCGTTATATTCAAAACGCCTGGAAAGAGGGCGTTTTGTCTGGCCATCTGCAAAGGATGGGACGATCGCGATCTCGGCCTCGGCGATGGCCTGCCTGCTGGAAGGCGTAGATTGGCGCAACCCCCAGGAAACCTGGCGACCGACACAGGTCGGGTGATTCCCGCCTGCGTCAAAATAGCAGCAGGACCGGCACAAAAGTGCTGTAAATGCTGGGTTCCTGAGGACTTGCGGGTTATAATCCGCGCATGGTCTCCAGCGACGCATCCGATGAACTTGTGCAGCTTCGCGCTGAACTTGCCATGGTGCGTGAACAGGCACTGGTAGCAGAGGCCGAGGCCGCCAAAGTCTGGGCGATCAACGCCGATCTGCGGGCTCGCAACGCCCATCTCGAACTGATGAACGAGCAGATGCGCCGCGAGAAATATGGCGTGCGCTCCGAGCGCAGCCGGCGCCTGCTCGACCAACTCGAGCTGACCTTCGAGGAACTGGAGGCCAATGCCAGCGAGGCCGAGCTGCTCGGCCAGATCGCTGCTGCCAAGACCACTACAGTCCAGGCGTTCACCCGCAAGCGATCCACCCGCCGCGACTTCCCCGCCGATCTTCCGCGCGAGCAGGTCGTCATCCCCGCGCCGGACCTTTGTCCGTGCTGCGGCTCGGACGATCTGAGCCATCTGCCTGCGGCGGTCACCGAAACGCTCGAGCGCGTTCCGGCCCGGCACAAGGTGATCCAGACCGTGCGCGAGAAGGTCTCCTGCCGCCAGTGCGAGAGGATCAGCCAGCCACCCGCGCCCTTCCACGTAACCCCGCGCGGAATGTTCGGGCCGCACTTCCTGGCAAACCTCGCCTTCCAGAAGTACGGCCTGCACCAACCTCTGAACAGCCAGCGGGACAGGCTAGAGGCCGAAGGCATCCCCTTGAGCCTCTCGACCCTTGGCGATCAGATCGGCGCGATCTGTGTGGCGGTAAAGCCCCTGTTCCTGCTGCTGGAAGCCCACGGACTCGCCGCAGACCGCCTGCATGCCGACGATACCACCGTCCCGCTTCTGGCCAAACTGAAGACCAGCGTGGCGCGAATATGGGACTATGTACGCGACGATCGCCCGTTCGGCGGTACGGCTCCACCGGTGGCGCTATGCTATTACTCGAGCGACCGCAGGGGGGAACATCCCCGCGCTCACCTGGCAGGCTATACCGGTATTCTCCAGGTCGACAGGTATGCCGGCTTCAATGCTCTGTTCGAGGAAGGCTGGGCGGATAAGCCCATGACGCGCGCAAATTGTTGGGCTCATGCGCGTAGGGAATTCTTCAAGCTGGTCGACCTCAGGCAGCAGCTCAAGCGCAAAAAGAAGGGCACCGCGCCGCTTATCTCGCCGCTGGCGACCGAGGCGCTCGAGATCATCGATCGGCTCTTTGCCATCGAGCGCGACATCAACGGCAAGCCTGCCGCCGAGCGCCTGGCCGTTCGCCAGAAACTGTCCGCTCCCATCGTTGCTGAACTCGAGACCTGGATGCGCGAGACACGTAGCAAACTGTCTCGCCACGATGCTGTGGCCAAGGCCATCGCCTACCTTCAGAACGACTGGGACAGCTTCGTCACCTTCCTCGCCGATGGCCGGATCTGCCTCTCAAACAACGCCGCCGAGCGACAGTTGCGCAGTGTGGCTCGGGGCAGAAAAGCATGGTTGTTCGTCGGCTCTGATCGTGGCGGCCAGCGCGCTGCGATGATGTTCAGTCTCTTCGGCACCGCGCGTCTCAACGACGTCGATCCGCTAGCCTGGTTCACCGACGTCCTCGCCCGGATCGCCGATATCCCCCAGAGCCGCCTTCACGAACTCCTCCCTTGGCATTGGAAGGCCGCTCAGCAGCAGGTCGCCGAGGAACTCGCCGCCTGAACTCCGCCGGCTCCGCGCCAGCCAGCGGATGCGTACGATGCGCTTGCGCATCCGTCTTGTCAGGCTCCCCCTCCCCCGTTGGGGGAGGAACAGGCGCCTCGGTTCGGGCGGGGGTGGGTTCTCGCCTCGCGCGACATTGGTATTCCGGGCGAGCAGGCGGGCGCTTCGTCGGCCTCGGGCGCGACGGAAAGGGTCCGGGAGCGCGAGGGCGATGGCCCTCGCATCTTTTCTTCTCCTTCTCCCCATGTCTCGCACACGGCGTGGGACGCCGACCGCAAGGTGCGGTTCCTCGACCAACTCTCGCAGAAGGGCGACGTGCGGGCCGCGTGTGCTTTCGTGGGGATGAGCCGGACTTCGGCTTATCTGCTGCGGCGGCGCGATGCGGTGTTTGCGGATGCGTGGACGGCGGCTCTGGTGCTGGCGCGGCGGCATGTCGAAGAGGTTCTGGCGACGCGGGCGCTCGATGGGGTGGAGGAGGCGGTGTGGTTCCGGGGGGAACTGGTCGGGGTGCGGCGGCGGTATGACTCGCGGTTGTTGCTGGCGCATCTGGCGCGGCTCGATGTCGCGGGGGAGGGGCATGAGGCTCTGGCCGAGCGGTTCGACGAGGTGCTGGCGCTCGTCGCCGGGGAGGAGCCTTGCGCGGATGTGCCGGGGATGGAGGAGGGCGCGGCGCTGCCTCCGGAGCGGGCGGACTATGTCGCGGCGGCGGGGGAGGCGCGGTTCGGCGATGCGCGGGAGGCGTGGCTCGACGCGGTGGATGCGATCGATGCCGCGGCCGGGTACGTGCAGCCGCTGGACGAGGGGGAGATCGCGGCCGAGGACGCGGGGGAGGCGCCGGACTATCCGGAGGCGCCGGTGCGCGGGCCTTTCCTGCGCGAGAGCGGTGCGCAGTGGGATCGCTGGCAGGCGCGCGCTTTCGCCCGGGTGGACGGGGCGCTCTCGGGCGGGGAGGGCGCGGCGCCGATGGAGTACAAGTCGCTGGAAGGCGGGGCCGGAGTTGCGGCTCTGGACCGTGTAAACCGTGTAAACCTGCTCGCGCTTCGTCGATGGGGAAGCACGGCTGGGCAAAAGTGTTCGGAGGCCGGGAACGCTTGTCCGGCTTCGCTGTTATCGAGTGTGAAGGCCGGCGCGGCGCTTCCCCCACCCCCTCCCAGCTGCGCCGGCCGACCTTTTTCCTTCAGATCAGGCGGCGGTGCTATCCACCCTTCGACAAGCTCAGGGTGAGCGGGGATTGTGATGGATGCTATCAATTCCGCTCAGGCTGAGCTTGTCGAAGCCCCCGCAGAAAAACCCAACCTCAGTTGCCGAGGACGGCCAGTTCGACCTTGCCGCTGCCCATGCGGGTGATGCCGAGTTCGTCGGCGGCGGCGTCGGACAGGTCGATCACGCGGTTGCCGTGGAAGGGCCCACGATCGTTGATGGTGACGACGACCATTTCGCCGTTGGCCGGGTTGGTGACCTGTACCTGCGTGCCGAAGGGCAGGGTGCGGTGCGCGGCGGTCAGTCCGTCGGGCGCGTAACGCTCGCCGCTGGCGGTGCGGGCGCCCTTGAGGTGGCGGCCGTAGAAGCTGGCTATGCCGCCTGCGATGGGGGTGACCTGGATGTCGTCCTCGGGTGCGGTGAGGACGGCGGGAACTTCTGCGGCGGCGACGGCGTTGACGCCAGCGACAGGAGCAAGAACGAGAGCTTGCGAAGCGACCGGGGCTTCGGCCTGAGCGGGGCCTGCGAAGGGCAGGACGACGGCAGCGCACAGCGCCATCAGGCTTACGGCTCGAACTTGCAAAACTTACCCCGCTTCGTCGTTGACGATGGCGGGAGTCCTACCTGTGCGGTTCCCGGAAGGCCATATAGGCAAAAGCGGCCCGTCGCGCTTTGGCAACGGGCCGCCGGACTCTGTTAACCTGCGGGAAAGCTCTTAGCGGCTGTCGCGCTGGGCCAGCAGGCGCAGACGAAGGGCGTTGAGCTTGATGAAGCCCGCCGCATCCTTCTGGTCGTAGGCGCCGGCATCGTCCTCGAAGGTGACGTGGCGTTCGGAGTAGAGCGAGTCGGCGCTCTTGCGGCCGACGACCGAGGCACTGCCCTTGTAGAGCTTGAGGCGCACGGTGCCGTTGACGCGGGCCTGGCTGTGGTCGATCGCGGCCTGCAGCATCTCGCGCTCGGGGGCGAACCAGAAGCCGTTGTAGATAAGCTCCGCGTACTTCGGCATCAGCTCGTCCTTGAGGTGCGCGGCGCCGCGGTCCAGCGTGATCTGCTCGATGCCGCGGTGGGCGCGGGCGTAGATCTCGCCGCCCGGCGTCTCGTACATGCCGCGCGACTTCATGCCGACGAAGCGGTTCTCGACGAGGTCGAGGCGGCCGATGCCGTGCTTGCGGCCCAGTTCGTTGAGCTGGGTGAGCAGGGTCGCCGGGCTCATCGCCACGCCGTTGAGGGCGACGCCGTCACCCTTCTCGAAGTCGATGGTGATGTATTCGGGCGCATCCGGCGCGTCTTCCGGGTTGACGGTGCGCGAATAGACGTAGTCGGGGGTCTCTTCCCACGGGTCTTCCAGCACCTTGCCCTCGGACGAGGTGTGCAGGAGGTTGGCGTCGGTGGAGAAGGGGCTTTCGCCGCGCTTGTCCTTGGGGACGGGGATCTGGTGCTGTTCGGCCCACTGGATGAGGGCGGTGCGGCTGGTCAGGTCCCACTCGCGCCAGGGGGCGATGACCTTGATGTTCGGGTCGAGCGCATAGGCCGAGAGTTCGAAGCGGACCTGGTCGTTGCCCTTGCCGGTGGCGCCGTGGGCGACAGCGTCGGCGCCGGTCTCGTGGGCGATCTCGATCAGGCGCTTGGAGATCAGCGGGCGGGCGATCGAGGTGCCCAGCAGGTAATCGCCTTCGTAGCGGGCATTGGCGCGCATCATCGGGAAGACGAAGTCGCGCACGAATTCCTCGCGCAGATCGTCGATGTAGATGTTCTCGTCCGGCAGGCCCATCAGCTTGGCCTTGGCGCGGGCGGGTTCGAGTTCCTCACCCTGGCCGAGGTCGGCGGTGAAGGTCACCACCTCGCAGTTGTAGGTGACCTGGAGCCACTTGAGGATGACGCTGGTGTCGAGGCCGCCGGAGTAGGCGAGGACGACCTTCTTGATGCTGTCGGACATGGGCACGGGCTTTCGCGGCATGAGCGGTGGAAGTTTGGGCGCGCGGCTAGCAGGTGCGCCCAAACTTCGCAACGTTTACGCGCCCAGCAGCACTTTCTCTCCTTCCGCGATGTAGTCGCGGGTGAGGGGCAGGGCGTGGCGCGAACGGGTGTACTGGATCTGGTAGTTGCACATGCCGCCGCTCTCGAAGGCGGCGGTGGCGCCGGAGAGGTAGAAAATCCACATGCGGTAGAAGCGCTCGTCGTGCAGCTTGACGATGGCCTCCTTGTTGGCGACGCAGCGCTTGTACCATTCGCGCAGGGTCTTGGCGTAGTGGAGGCGCAGGTTCTCCACGTCGGTGGCGATCAGGCGGACCTTTTCGCTGGCCTCCACCGTCTCGCTCAGCGCCGGGATGTAGCCGCCGGGGAAGATGTACTTGCGGGTGAAGGCGTCGGTCGAGCCGGGCCCGCCCATGCGGCCGATGGTGTGCATCAGCATCACGCCCTCGTCGTCCAGCATCGTCGCGCAGTCGCGGAAGAAGCGGTCGAACTGGGCCTGGCCGACGTGCTCGAACATGCCGACCGAGACGATCCGCTCGAACTTGTCCCCGCGCGCGGCAAGGTCGCGGTAGTCGATCAGCTCGAAGTCGATGCGGCCTGATACCCCGGCCTCGATGGCGCGTTCGCGGGCCAGCACCAGCTGTTCCTCGGAGAGCGTGATGCCCTTGACCGAAACGTCGAAGTGCTTGGCGAGATAGATCGCCATGCCGCCCCAGCCGCAGCCGATGTCGAGCACCTTCTGGCCCGGCTCGATTGCCAGCTTGGCGGCGATGTGGGCGAGCTTGGCGGTCTGCGCCTGCTCCAGCGTGATGTCGTCGCTGGGCCAGTAGGCGCAGGAATACTGCATGTGCTCGATGTCGAGGAACAGGTTGTAGAGGTCGTTGCCCACGTCGTAGTGGTGGGCGATGTTCTTCTTGGCGCTCGCCGCGCGGTTGATGCCGTCGACGAGGGTGACGGCCTTGCCGATCACCTTCTTGAACGCGGTCTGTTCCTTCAGTTCGCCGCCCTTGTCCCACCGCGCGTTGGCGCGCAGCAGGTAGACGAGGTCCATGATGTCGCCCTGCTCGACTTCGAGCTGACCGTCCATGAAGGCTTCGGCGGCGCCCAGGCGCGGATCGCGCAGGATACGGCGTTCGGCGCCCTTGTCGGTCAGGCGGATGCGGACGTGGGGAAAGCCTTCTGCGGGGGTTCCAAAGCGACGGAGGGAGCCGTCGGGGCGGGCCAGTTCGAGCACGCCCTGTCGGACGCCGCGCTCGAGGAAGCGGTCAAGTATGCCGAGTGCCATCAGGGGTTTGTGCGGGGGTAATTACCGGCATGCAAGGGGGCTTGTGTTGATAAATGCACAATCCTTACTCCCGCGCCAGAAACAGCACGTCACGTTCCTGGGCCAGGAGGTGCTGTCCGGAATCGACGTAGAGCGTCTGGCCGCTGTCGAGCCAGCCTCCGGCAAGGAACAGGGCTGCCCCCGCTACGTCTTCGGGCGTCGCACGGCGACCCAGCAGGTTCATACGGTGGGAGATTTCGGCTTCCGCCTCGTTCTGGTCGTGGCTGGCGAGGATGGCGCCCGGCGCGATGCCGTAGACGCGGTCTTCCTCTGCCCGCCGGGCCATGGAAAGCATCGGGATCGTCGCGGAAAGCGCGTGCTTGCTCATGGTGTAGGAGAAGAAATCCGGATTCGGATTGAGCAGCTTCTGGTCGGTGACGTGGATCAGGCGTCTGCCGGCTGAGGTGCGGGCATGGGCAAGGAACGTCTGTCCCAGTCGGGCGGGAGTGGCAGCGTTCACCCGCATCGCGGCGGTGAAGATATCCGGTTCCAGCGTTTCGGCGGTGTCGAGGTCGAAGACGCCCGCGCAGTTCACCAGCACCCGCCAATCGTTCAGACGGGCAGCCAGTGCCTCGACCATGGCAGGGCCTTCATCCCAGTCGTCGAGGTCGCACGAGACGATCTCGGCGCTGGGCAGGCTCGCCGCGAGCGCTTCGGCCTGCGCCCGCGACCGGCCGTAGTGGATCACGACATGCCAGCCTGCCGCTCCGAAGGCGCGGGCGATGGTCGCGCCGATCCGCTTGGCGCCGCCGGTCACCAGCATGGCGGGGCGGCTCACTGCGCGGCCTCACAAGGTGACACATCAGGTTTACACGGTTTACACTGTCCTGAAGAGAAACTCCCGCCTCTCCGAAGGGGGCTTTCCGTAGCGAGGACAGACGAGCCGGTCATGAATGCAAGTCGCTGAAACATGGCGGCATTGGAGCATAGCCAGCCGCTGTAGGAAAGCCGGGATGCACCGATCGCACCGGCGGAGGGCCACGGCACGGACAAAGCAAAAGGCGCGCCGCCTTTCGGACGACGCGCCTTTCGCAAGGGACCGGGGATAAGGATCAGCGGCAGCGCGGACGGTCGCCGCCACGGTCGATCTCGCGACCCAGGACGGCGCCGCCGGCAGCGCCGAGCAAGGTGCCAACAGTGCGGTCACCGCGGGTGTCGATCGCACGACCGGCAAGGGCGCCGGCAACGCCGCCGATCAGCAGGCCGGTGGTGCCGTTCGACTTCTTGCAGTAGTAGCGGCCGTTGTTGCCGCGCCAATACTTGACGCCGCGGTCGTTGTGGTAACGACGGTGATCGCGCGCTTCTGCCGGAGCGGTGAAAGCGACGGTCGCCGGAATGGTGAGCGCCATCATAGTGGCGGCGAGAATGGTCTTACGCATGATATGTGCCCTCATCGTAGCGTGGGAATGATCTGGTAACGCGGCTTTTCGTTCATTGATCCACAACGTCAGATGAACGAACGGCCGCTGCTGGAAATCCGTGACGAACTGCGCTGGTACAGCGATGAAGCGAGGGAAATGTTTCTTTCGGAAACAAAAATACCACCTCAACGCGAAAGCGCGCGGCCTTTTCGGACCGCGCGCTTCTCGTCTCAGGGCCTGAAATCTCAGTTCAGCGGCACTGGATGTCGCCCTTGTCGATCTCGCGCCCCAGCGCTCCGCCGAGGACGCCGCCCAGGATCGTGCCGATGGTCTTGTCACCACGGCCGGCGATCTGGTTCCCCGCCAGCGCGCCAACGCCGGCGCCGATGATCAGGCCGGTCGTGCCGTTGTCGCGCTTGCAATAGTAGCGTCCGTCATTGCCGCGCCAGACACGGTCGTTGCGGGTAAGGCGGCGCGGTTCACGATACCGGCCGCGCGAATCGTACATGTCACGGCGGTCGTAGCGATCGTGACGGTCATTGCGGTCGTACCGGTCATGGTCACGGCGACCGTGCGCGGGCGCCCAGGGCGGCGGGTCGCCAAGCACCGGCGCGACGGGCAGGGCAGTGATGGTGGCGGCGAACGCAGCCATCGCCAGCAGGGACTTCTTCATGGTTCAAACTCCTGCGAAAATTCCTGTTCGAGAACCCGATCGGTCTGGACCCGCACTTCGCAACGCGCGATGAACCGCCGGGCAGGTCGGGAGCGCAAGGGACAAGATGGACCCGGACTGCGACGAAACGTTCAAAAGTGCAATTAGCTCCGAAAGGCATGCCATGTTTCTCGATCTCATCGACGTCTTCGGCTCCGGCCCGCTCAGTGGCAATCCTCTGGCGGTCGTGCGCGGCGGTGAGGGGATGAGCGACGCGCAGATGCTGCGGCTGACGCAGTGGCTGGGCTATTCGGAGACGACCTTTCTCCTGCCGCCGACCGACCCGGGTGCCGATTACCGGGTGCGTATATTCTACCCGGCGGGCGAACTGCCCTTCGCCGGGCACCCGACGCTGGGTAGTGCCCATGCGTGGCTCGCCGCCGGAGGAAAGGCGAAGGAGGACGGATGCGTGGTGCAGGAATGTGGCATAGGTCTCGTCGAGGTGCGCCGGGATGGCGAGCGGCTGGCGTTCCGCGCGCCGCCGCTGATCCGGTCGGGGCCGCTCGATGCCGAGGACCGCGCGGAAACGCTTCGCCTCACCGGGACAGACGAGGCGCAAGTCGTCGCCGCGGTCCATGCCGCCAACGGGCCGGGCTGGAAGCTGCTGCACCTTGCTTCGGCGGAGGCGGTGCTGGCGGCGGAGCCCGTCTCGCGTGCGCCGAAGGGGACCGACGTGGCGCTGCTGGGCCCGTGCGCTCCGGGTGGTGCGGCGCAGTTCGAGTTGCGGGCGTTCTTTGCCGATCCGGCAGGCAAGATGGTCGAGGACCCGGTGACCGGCAGTCTCAACGCGGCGGTGGCGCAGTACCTTTTCGCGAGCGGTCAGGCCGAGGGCAACTATGTCGCCGCGCAGGGCCGCAAGGTCGGGGCGGACGGGCTGGTCTATTGCTCTCAGGATGAAAGCGGTGACGTGTGGATCGCAGGGCGCGTGGAGACGGTTTCGACGGGCGGGGCGCTGTTCCTGGCGTAATCGCTCGCAATGACGATTCAGAGTAAAGCCATCGCACTCCAGTCGTCATTCCCGCGAAGGCGGGAACCCATCTGCTGACGGCGCCTCTTGCACAGGCATCAGTTGGGTCCCCGCCTTCGCGGGGATGACGATGTGTTTTCCCTTCGTGCGCTCGGATCGAGTGGTAAGGGACCAGAGGGCATCTTGCTGCGTCAGCCCGCCTTCTTCGGCAGGGCGATCTCGGCCGAGCCGGTACACATCGTCGTGCCCTTCTGGTTCTTCATCAGGTGCTTGACGTGGATGAGATGGCGGCCGTCTGCGTCCACCGACTTCTCGGTGACCTCGGCGGTCTGGATCGTCACGTCGCCGGTCAGCGCAGGGCCGCGGTAGTTGGCGACTGAGTGCACCACCATGCCGTGCTGCCCCGCCCAGCCCGAAAGGTAGTCGGTCACCCACGAGCCCATCGAGGCGCCGTAGCCGTAGCCGCGCGGCATGCCGATGCGCCGGGCATACTTGGCGAACAGGTGCCCGCGCGAGGGGCCGTAATAGGCGCCGTCGGTGAGGAACGGGTTCACCTTGAGCATGTCGGGGTCGTTCTCGTACCCGGCCATCTCGCGCGTGAAGCCGAGGCCTTCGAGGTCCTGCTTGCGCAAGTCGAGCGTGCCCCAGGTGTTGACGATATAGGCGCGCCACTCGGTCGCGAAGCTGGCGATGGAGTGGGGGCCGAAGACGCGCTCCGGCAACTGGTCGCCGACCGCGACGTCGTCCCACCAGCGTTCCTTGTTGCCGAGGTCATGGAGCATGCGGACCCAGGCGAAGCGGCGCTCCTCCATCTCCTCCAGCGCTTCGTCGGTCCATTCGGGCTCCTCGAAGTCGTCGGTCTTGACGTTGTCGCCGCCCGCCGCCGCGCGGTAGCGGATCGAGGTGGAACGCTGGCGGGCGATCTCCTCGCCCTTCTGGTTGGAGTAGTTGTTGTCGCCGCGCTGGAAGCAGGTGGGGCCGAAGCCGGTCTGCTTGACCGTGTAGTCGAACGGTATGCGGGTGTTGGTGATCACGTCGCCCGGCTCGATGCGCGGGCCGTAGAACCACCACTCGTCGCCGCCGAACAGGAGGTGCGAGTTTGCGATCTTGCCGACGCAGGCGGGCGCGGCGCCGTGGCCGTCGTCCGTCGCGATGGCGAAGCTCTGCGGCGCGACGAGGCGGCCCCATACGCTCGCCTCGGCATGACCGGGATCGAAGTGGGCGAGGTTGGGGTAATGCATCGCATGGACCCAGCGGCGGATGTCGTTGGGTGCGATGGCCTCACGCAAGGGCGAGAAGTCCATCGTCTTGCCGAGATGGTTGTCGATGTCGGAACAGTCGAAGTCGTCGCTCATGTTTTCTCTCAGAATTGCCTGATGCCGGTGGCGTCTTCGGCCTTGAACACGGGGACCGGTTCGATGGCCTTGAGCATGACCAGCGGGATCACGCGGTCGGTCGATTGCTGGTAGGTCGCGTAAAAGGGGTGGCAGTCGGTCAGGAAGGCCCAGACCTTGTCGCGCTCAGCCCCTTCGGGTTCGCGCCAGGTGGCGCGGAAGGCTTGCGTGGCGATCTGGAAGTCGACCGTCTCGGCCTCGCGGATGTTGAGATACCAGGCAGGGTGATGGTCGGCGCCGCCCTTGGAGGCGCAGATCACGACCTCGCCGCCGATGTCGGCATAGCAAAGCGGCGTGATGAAGACCTTGCCGCTCTTGCGGCCGACGTACTTGACGAGGCAGTGGGTGGCGAAGGAGCGGCCGCCGACGGGCGTGATGTCCATGATGTGACCCTGTGCGCCGCCCGAGGACAAGTACATGTCGCGGTGCTCGACCACCCAGTCCTTGCGCGTGTCGCGGATCGCGGCCGACGTGTCGTCGCTCATGGGCTTCTCCTCTCCTCCCGAGCTGAGAGGATGGGGGAGGGGAGAGCCTTGCGTCCAACCCCGAATGGGGGCGCCGGGCAGTAATCGCCGGGGCGGTTGGGGAGGGGGCCGGAAGACCGCCACCATGGCCGCCGCTATCCCCGCATCGTCATTGCGAGCGGCGAAGCCGCGCGGCAATCCAGGGCAGTCTTGAGCCGCCCTTGATTGCTTCGCTATGCTCGCAATGACGAATGCAGGCAGCCGTTCAGGCCGTGTCCTTCTCCGGCGGCCAGACGCTGTGCGAGAGCAGGTTGTCGACGAAGGCCTCGTGCTGGGCCTGCCCGACGGGGTCGGGGCGCAGCAGCACGTCGGTGCGATAGCCCGTCACCGCCGACATCGTGAGCTGTGTCAGCTGCTGCGCTTCATCGACATCGAAGCGCGTGGCGAAGAAGTCGGCGATGGCGCAGCGCAGCTTGACCGGGCCGCGCGTGTAGAAGGTCTCCTTGATCTCGGGAAACCGCTCGCCCTCGCTCACTACGAGGCGGTAGAGCATGACCGAATTGTCGCGCAGCAGGCAGTCGATGAAGCGCAGGCACGCGCGGCGCAGCGCCGGGACCGAGAAGGTCTGCCCGGTCAGCACGTCTTCCACGTCGCGCGCGAACGCCTCGACGTGAAGGTCGACGACGGCGGTGAACAGCTCTTCCTTCGAGGCGAAGTGCGCCCACAAGGTCGCCTTCGATCCGCCCACGGTATCGGCGATCGCGGACATCGTCGTCTCGGCGTAACCTTGTTCGAGGAACATGCCCGAGGCGACCTGCACGATCTCCGCGCGTTTGCGGGCCTTGTTCGCCTCGCGCTTTGAAATTCCGGTCTTTTCCATCATGGTGTACTCTCTAGTACAGTTTTTTATTGACAGAAACAAGCCGGCAAACGATTTGGACCGTACCGATGAGTACAAAATTCTCCCCCCGAGTCGCGACGGCCGCGCTGCTGATCGCCTCCAGTTCGCTCGCCGGGTGCGGTGCGCCCGACCTTGGGCCACGTCCCGAGCTGCGCCCGCCGTCGACCCTCGACAGCGCCGCCTCGATCCAGGGCACCGCTGCCGAATGGCCGCAGGAGCGCTGGTGGACCGCTTACGGCGATCCCCAGCTCGACGGTCTGGTGGATGAGGCGATCAAGGGTTCGCCCGACGTCGCCACCGCGCTGGCCCGCATCCGCCAGGCGCAGGGCGCGCTAGAATCCTCGCGTGCCGCGCTGCTGCCCAGCATCGGCGGGCAGGGCTCGGCCTCGGTCGAGAAGCAGAGCTACAACAACGGCACCCCGGTCGCCGCGCTGCCCAAGGGCTGGAAGGACTATGGCATGCTTGCCTTGTCCGCCAACCTCAACCTCGACATCTGGGGCAAGAACCGCGCACTGCTTGCGGCCGCGACTTCGGCTGCCGAGGCCGCCGTCGCCGACGAGCGGCAGGCCGAATTGGTGCTCGCCTCGGAAGTCGTGTCGTCCTACTTCGACCTCGGCCGCCTGCTCGAACGCCAGAAGGTGCTCGACGAGACGCTGGCCGCGCGCGAAGGTTCGGCCAAGCTGGTCGGCCAGCGCGTGACGCAGGGCCTCGACAACCAGAGCCCGCTGCGCCAGTCCAACGCCGAAGCCGCCCGCGCACGGATCGACGTCGCCGCCAACCGCGAGCAGATCGAGAAGCGCCGCCACGCGCTCGCCGCGCTGCTCGGCGCCGGTCCCGATCGCACCCTGACGCTCACCCCCCCGTCCATCGCGACCATCGCCGCGACGCCGGTGCCGGCCGATGCGGGCATCGCGCTCGCCGGTCGTCGCCCCGACATCGTCATGTCGCGCAAGCTGGTGCAGGCGGCCGACAAGGGCGTCGAGTATGCGAAGAAGTCGTTCCTTCCCGACATCTCGCTGAGCGGCCTCATCGGCCTCAGCTCGCTGGGCATCTCGCACTTGTTCGACGGCGGTTCGGACTATGGCAGCGCGGGTGCGGCGGTGAGCCTGCCGATCTTCCAGGGCGGCGCGCTTTCGGGTCGCTATCGCCTGGCACGCGGCGGCTACGACACAATGGTCGCCAGCTACAACAAGTCGGTGATCGGTGCTCTGCAGGAAGTCGCCGACGCGCTTTCCACCCGCACTTCGGCTGGTGAGCAGGAGCGCCACGCGTTCGAAGCCCGGACCGAGGCGAACGCCGCCTACGGCCTCGCGCTCCAGCGCTACAAGGGCGGTCTGAGCACGTATATCGACGTGCTCAGCGCCGAAACCACCGCGCTCGACACCCGCCTCGGCGCGGTCGACGCCCACTTCGCCACGCTCGCCAGCGAAGTCGCGCTCAAGCGCGCCCTGGGCGGCGGATATGCAGACGATTCAGCCAAGAAGGCCACCCCCGATGAGTGACGAAACCCCCAACGACGCCGGTTCGAGCACCGTCGTGGACAAGAGCAAGCGCAAGAACCTCCTGCTCGGCCTTGGCGGCGCAGTCGTCGTGATCGGCGGCCTGTGGTTCCTCTACGCGGAGTTCATCGGCAGCCGCACGGTCTCGACCGACAATGCCTATGTCGCCGGTGAGAACGCGCAGGTCACCCCGCTGACTTCGGGCCGCGTGGTCGAGGTGCTCGTCACCGACACGCAGCCGGTGCGCAAGGGCCAGCTGCTGTTCCGCATCGAGGACTCCGACCAGAAGATCGCGGTCCAGCAGGCCGAAGCCAACCTTGCGATGATGCAGCGCCGTTACGGCCAGTCGATCGCCAACAACGCGGCGCTGGGCGCCGCCGCCGGGGCGAGCGACGCGCAGATCAACACCGCGCGCGCCGGGCTCGCCTCCGCGCAGGCGACGCTGACCAAGACCCAGGAAGACTACAAGCGCCGTGCGGCCCTTTCGGGCACCGGCGCGGTGTCCAACGAGGAACTGACGACCGCGCGCCAGGCGCTGGACTCGGCCAGGGCATCCTACCAGCAGGCCCAGGCGGCCGTCGCGCAGGCGCAGGAAAACGCCCGCAGCGCCCGCCGCCAGGAAGAGGCCGCCGTCGCGCTCACCAAGGGCACGACCCTGCAGACCGCGCCGGAGATCCTGCAGGCGCAGGCTCAGCTGGAGCAGGCGAAGCTCGACCTCGAACGCACCATCGTGCGCGCGCCGATCGACGGCGTCGTGTCCCGGCGCAGCATCCAGGTCGGCCAGCGCATCCAGAGCGGGCAGGCGGCGATGACCGTCGTGCCGGTGGGTGAACTCTACGTCGACGCGAACTTCAAGGAAGACCAGCTCGGCAAGGTCCGCTCGGGCCAGAAGGCTACGCTGACTTCCGACTTCTACGGCGGCAAGGTCGAATACCACGGCAAGGTCGTCGGCTTCTCGGGCGGCACCGGCGCGGCGTTCTCGCTGATCCCGGCGCAGAACGCGACCGGCAACTGGATCAAGGTGGTGCAGCGCCTGCCGGTGCGCATCCAGCTCGATCCCAAGGAGCTGAAGGAGCACCCGCTGCGCATCGGCCTGTCGATGGAAGCCGAGATCGACCTGACGGACAACGACTGATGGCCGGCGGCGCTCCGGCTGCAGCGGCGCAGGAAGGCGGACCACCGCTGACCGGCGCCAAGCTGATCCTGGCGGGCTTCGTGCTCGCCATGGCCAACTTCATCGTCGTGCTCGACACCACGATCGCCAACGTTTCGGTGCCGCACATCGCGGGCGGCCTTGCCGTCTCGGTGTCGAGCGGCACCTGGGTCATCACGTCCTACGCGGTCGCCGAGGCGATCTGCGTGCCGTTGACGGGCTGGCTCGCCAACCGCTTCGGCGCCTTGCGGGTGTTCATGTTCTCGCTGATCGGCTTCGGGATATTCTCGACGCTGTGCGGGCTTTCGGGGACGCTCTCGGCACTGGTCATCTTCCGTCTCGGGCAGGGCTTCTGCGGCGGGCCGCTGATGCCGCTGACGCAGACGCTGATGCTGAAGATCTTCCCCAAGGAGATGCAGCCCAAGGCGATGGCGATGTGGGCGATGACGGTCGTGACCGCGCCGATCGCCGGTCCGATCCTGGGCGGCTACATCTCCGACAACTGGTCGTGGGAGTGGATCTTCTTCATCAACGTGCCGATCGTGGCGCTGATCTTCTTCGGCGTGGCGGTGCTGCTGCGTGGACAGGAAACGCCGACCCAGAAGCTGCCGATCGACAAGATCGGGCTGGCGCTGATGGTGATCTTCATCGGCGCGTTCCAGATGATGCTCGACCTCGGGCGCGACGAGGACTGGTTCTCGTCCACCAAGATCGTCGCGCTGGCGTGCATCGCGGGCGTGTTCTTCATCGCCTTCCTGATATGGGAGCTGACCGAGGAACACCCGATCGTGAACCTCAGCGTGTTCCGCTATCGAGGGTTCTCTGCGTCCACGGCCTCGCTGACGATCGCTTTCGGTACGTACTTCGCCTCGATCGTGGTCATCCCGCAGTGGCTTCAGACCTCGATGGGTTACACCGCCACGGAGGCGGGGCGGGCGATGGCCTTCTCGGGCGTATTGGCGGTGGTCGCATCGCCCTTCGTGCCGGCGCTGATGAAGCGGTTCGACCCGCGCCTGCTGGTGTTTATCGGCGTCTCGTGGATCGGTGTCTGCGCGCTGATGCGCATGACATGGTCTACCGACATCACGTTCTGGACGATTGCCATCCCGCAGCTGCTGCAGGGTGTCGGCGTCTCGCTGATGATCGTGCCGCTCACCACCATCAGCCTCAGTTCGGTGCAGCCGCGCGAGACCGCCTCGGCCGCCGGTATCGCCAACTTCGGGCGAACCCTGGCAGGCGCGGTGGCGACGGCGATCATCACCACCGTGTGGAGCGACATGTCGCGTTCGCGCAGCGCCGACCTGTCGGGCGTGCTCAACGGGGCGGACGCGACCTCGCAGGCGCTCCAGCAGCAGGGCTTCAGTGCCGAGCAGGCGCGCGTGGCGATCGCGCAGATGGTCGAGAATCAGGGCACCGCGGTGGCCACGGGCGAGCTGTTCGTGATCAGCGCCATCGCCCTGTTCCTTGCCGCGATGACCATCTGGCTGGCTCCGCGCCCGCCCAAGAACGTGAAGCCCGCCGCAGGGCACTGAGTTACCAGACAGCCGGTGTCGCCGCCCCCGAAACAGGCGGCACCGGCGCGGGGGG
>NZ_BAAILP010000033.1:19287-31098 GCF_054589055.1 Novosphingobium sp. 11B
GAACCGGGTCGGCGATCCCATTGCAAGGCAATGGAAAACGACGCCCGCCGAGAGGCTCCCGCCACTGCCCGCAACCGTGACCCGATCCTGTCGGTCCTGCGCGACGTGCTGCCGGTATCCGGCCATGTGCTGGAGATCGCCAGCGGCACCGGCGAGCATGCCATCCACTTCGCCGCCGCCTTGCCCGACCTCGTCTGGCATCCGACCGATCCCGACGACAACGCCCGCGCCTCGATCGCGGCGTGGGGGGAGCAGGCGGAGCTGGCAAACTTGCGCGCGCCGCTGGAACTGGACGCGGCCTCGCATGAATGGCCGATTACGGAGGCACAGGCGGTCGTCTGCATCAACATGATCCACATCAGCCCCTGGACCGCGACCGAGGGCCTCATGGCCGGCGCCGCGCGGGTGCTGGAATCGGGCTACCCGCTGGTGCTGTACGGCCCCTATCGGCGAGAGGGGCTGACGCTCGAGCCCAGCAACGCGGCCTTCGACGAGGACCTCAAGCGGCGCAACCCGGAATGGGGCCTGCGCAGCGTGGAAACCGTGCGCGCCTGCGCTCTGGACAATGGCCTGGCGTTCGACAGTCTCGTCGAAATGCCCGCCAACAATCTGATGCTGGTTTTCAGGAAGCGCTGAAGCTGCGCCGGATCAGGCGCGGCAGGACCAGCGCCTGGCCCACCGCGCGGCCGCCGAACAACACTGCGAAAGCCGCCCACAGCCCATGATTGCCGAGCGGCTGGAGCGTCCATAGCAGGACGAGGTAGGCCGCCATCGCCGCCGCCATCGTCCCCAGCATCGCCCGCGTCCATCCGGCGCCGACGAACACCCCGTCGAACACGAAGGACGACACGCCCAGCACCGGCAATAGTGCCAGCCAAGGCGCATATTGTGCGGTCGCGGCAACTACGGCAGGGTCGGTGCTGAACGCCGCCGCGAGCCGGGCGCCCGCCAGCGCGTAAAGCGCCGCGACGGCAAGCCCGGTCACGCCGCCCCATACCAGAGCGGAGCGCACGGCGGCGGTGAAACGCGCTCGCGACTGTGCGCCGAGCGCCTCGCCGCAGAGCACTTGCGCGCCGCTCTCGAACCCGTCGAGTAGGAGTGTCGCTAGCATGAAGATCTGGAACAGCACGCCGTTGGCAGCCAGCGTGACTGGCCCGGCGCGCGCACCGACGCGGGCGAACAGCAGGATCGAGCCGGTCAGCAGCAGGGTGCGCACGAACAGGTCGCGGTTGAGCGCGAAGAGCCGCGCGAGTTCGCTCCGTGCCCACGTCCCCTTGCGGCCGAGGGCCGCCAGCGCATCGCGCGCCGCGCCCTCGCGCACGACGATCGCGGCCAGCAGGAGGAATTTGAGGGCTTCGGAACTCACCGTCGCCGTCGCTACCCCGGCCACGCCCCAGCGCACGACGAGCACCAGCAGCAGGTCGAGGGCGATGTGGACGAGGTTCGCGATGATCTCGACCACCAGGACATGGCGAACCTCGCGTCGTCCGATCAGCCAGCCCACCAGCACGCAGTTCGCCAGCCACACCGGCCCCGCCCAGTAGCGCACCGCGACGTAGCTGCGGGCCGCCTCGCGCACCGGCCCCTCGGCGCCCAGCACGTCGAGGCCCAGCGGGATCGCGAGCGGCATGGCCGTGAGCAGCACCGCGCCGATGCCGAGCGCCACCGCCATCGCGCGTGCCAGCGTCTCGCCCGCGTCGCCGTCACCGCGTCCGCTACTTTGCGCGGTCAGCGCGACGGTGCTGGTGCGCAGGAAATTGAAGACGTTGAGCAGGCCCAGCATGAACTTGGCCCCCAGTTCGACCGCGCCTTGCGCGGGGGCGTCGCCGAGCCGTCCTATCGCCCACATGTCGGCAAGGCCGAACAGAGCGGTAGCCACGTTGGTCAGCATTGCGGGCAGGGCGATGGCCCAGAGCTGGCGGGCGGGAGAGGGCGGGGAGACGGTCACGGAACCAGGATCTAGCCAAGCGCACCCGCAGGGGCAAACGAACCGAAGAATCGCCGCTGCGATCAGGACATATTGTCCCACCTTCGCGAATCACTCGAGGAGCAGGATCGGCGGTTTTCCTAAGGACACGGCATGTTGCAGTGCGATACCCGGCTGAAGGTACAAGGAAAGCGCACGCAATGAGGGCTTGCCAAACCCGCGTAAATCAGGGAGATTGTTGAAAGTTGGTGGATCAGGCAGCTTCTGCTGCATCTGCGAAGAAATCGGCGCGCCGGAGTGATTTCTCATCCCCGGCGCGCTCTCTCCCAACACCGGTAAGGTTACATGAACCTTTCACCGACCACATTGCACAAGAATCCGGCTTTGGCAAAGCGGGAAATGCATTTCATGCTGCGCAGCATGCAATTTTTCCTTCGCCCATTTCCCGCGCGTTTCTGCGGTGTTGCATGTCCTGCGCTGTCATCCCGGCGATGATTGCGGGGTGCCTGTTGCGCATCGTCTCCTGCGATGATCCGATGGGGATCGAAGGAGAGAGGCATGACCCGAATGGGCACCGACACCGGCAAATTCGAGCAGAATGCCGGCCCGGCCATCTATCTTGATTCGCTCGAGTCGCAGGCGAGGCGGGTCGAAACTCCGTGCGGCGACGGGACGATGGCATGGCGAATCTGGGGCGAAGGGGCGCCGCTTGTCCTTGCACATGGCGCGCAAGGGTCCTGGACGCACTGGGTCCGCAACATAGAGCGACTGTCTCACCACCGGCGGCTGATCGTGCCCGACCTGCCGGGCCACGGGGATTCGGCCATGCCCGCGAGCAACGACCATGCAGGCATCTCGGCCGCGCTTGCCCGGGGATTGTCTGCGATCCTCGGCGCGGAAAAGATGCCTGCCGATTTGTGCGGCTTCTCGTTCGGCGGCGTCGCGCTGGCGCATCTGGCGGCGCTGCATCCGGGCACGGCGCGCAGGCTGGTGATCGTCGGCTGCGGCGGGCTGGGAACGCCGATGGGTCACCCGCGCCTCGGCCGGATCAGCGGTCTGGTTGGGGAGGAGCGCCGCGCCGCTCTCAAGGCCAATCTGCTCGGGCTTATGCTCCATCACCCCGAGAGCGCCGACGACCTTGCGATTCACATGCTGCTGCCGACTGCCAAGGCTGCGCGGCTTCATGCACCGCCGCTGGTGCTTCCCGACAGACTGGTCAAAGTGCTTCCGGAGGTCCGCGTCGCTGTAGACGCGATCTGGGGCGCGTTCGACCTGCCGCATCCCGACCCGGCCACGCAGGAGGCGGCGCTGCGTACCGTCCAGCCCGACGCCGAGTTCCGCGTCGTCGAGGACGCCGGGCACTGGGCGATGTACGAGCGCCCCCAAGCGTTCGAGGCGGCCTTGCTGGATATTCTCGCAAGGCCGCCTCGCAAGGTGGGCTGACGGGCTACCAGACCAGCGGCAGGTGCTCCGGCCCGATGACGCCGCCGGGGCGGTACTCGATCCGCGTGCCCGGCTTCACCGAGAACGCCGGGATGCGCTTCAGCCACTCTTGCAGCGCGATCTTCACTTCCAGCCGGGCGAGGTGTGCGCCCATGCAACTGTGGACGCCCACGGTGAAGGCCAGGATCGTCTTGCGCGGGCGGTCGAAGTCCACCTCCTTGGGGTTCGGGAACACTTCGGGGTCGAAGTTGCAGGCGGGCAGGACAAAGGTGACGCGGTCCCCCTTCTTCATCTGGACGCCGCGCATCTCGTAGTCCTTGTCGAGGACCCGACCCGAGAACGTCACCGACCAGCGGCGCAGCAGTTCCTCGACGATCTTGTCGATGTCCTGCGGGCGGCTGTGGATTTCAGCGAGCTTGTCCGGATTCTCGGCAAGGTAGAGCCAGATATTGTTCAGCGTCGCGAACACGGTGTCGAGCCCGGCGATGAACAGGAAGCAGACGAAGCCGAAGATCTCCTTGTCCGACAGCGGCACGCCGTCCGGCGCGGAGTGTGCGATGCGGCTGACGACGCCGTCGTCGGGGTTCGCCCTCTTCTCCTCGATCGCCTGGCGCAGATAGGCGGTGATCTTGCCCATCGTCTCGCCCATCACCGCGCGGTCGTTCGAATGGAGGAGTTTCATCGCCCAGTCCACGAACTCGTCGCGCATGTCCTGTGGCAGGCCCATGATGTCGAGGAACACCGTGACCGGCAGCGGGCGGCCGTAGTCCTCGGTGAACTCGCAAATCCCTCCGGCCGCGACCTTGGCCTCGATCTCGTCGATCAACCCGTTGGCGCGCTGGCGGATCTGCTCCTCCAGCTTGAGCACGCCCTGCGGGCTGAACACCGGATCGACGATGTTGCGGTACTTGCGGTGATGCGGCGGGTCGATCTCGATCGGGATGAAGTAGAAATAGTCGTCCGGATCGCGCGGGAAGGGCGTGGCGCCCTCGTTCGAGAAGATGTCCGGGTGGCGCAGGCCGAACAGCGCGTCCTCATGCTTGATGAGGTGCCACATGTTCCCCATCGGGCTGACGTCGTAGTAGATCGGCGGCTGCTTTTCATGCAGCGCGGCCATGAAGTCGTGCGGGTTCGCAAGGAAGTCCGGCCCGACGGTGAGGCCAGACTGGCGGATCAGTTCGGGCGGAACGTGGGCGGGCACCTGGTCCATCCCGACATTGCGCGGGAAGCTGGGGGGCACGGGATTGGCGGCGTCGATAGGCATGGCGTCCTCTCCCTTCAGAACTGCGTTTCGGGCAGATGGATGATCAGCCCGTCCAGCGCGGAGGTGATCTCGATCTGGCATGAGAGGCGGCTGGTCGGTCGCAGTTCGGTGGCTACCGCTTCGAGCAGTTCGGCCTCGGTGTCGGACGAGGGACCGCCCACCGTGTCGACCCAGTCCTCGTCCACGTAGCAATGGCAGGTCGCGCACGAGAGGCCGCCGCCGCATTCGCCGACGATGCCCTCGATGCCGTTGTACAGCGCCCCGCGCATGACGTTCTCGCCAAGCGGTATGTCAACGCGCGTCTGGTGTCCGTCGTGATCGACGTAAGTGATCTGCGGCATGGTTTCCTCTCTCGTTGTCCTGTGAGAACATTGTTCTCATTCTTGTACGCGCTTGAGGGCGGCCAAGTCAATCGCATCGACGCAGGGCTGGACCGGGGCCCCACGCGGGCGTAGCGCTTCAAGGATGACGACCGCCTATCCGCCGCTGTTCACCGCGCCCGAAGCACCCGAGGGCGACCGCGCGTTGCTGCTCATCCGTGCCGCCTACGACCTGCTCGACGAATCGGGGCTGGAGGGCCTGACGATCCGCGCGGTGCTGGCGCGGGCAGGGTTGGCGCGGCGGGCGTTCTATGAACGGTTCCAGGGCAAGGACGACCTCGTGCTGGCGGTGTTCGACAGCTCGCTGCGGACAGCGGCACTGCAGTTCCGGGACATTACTGCGCGCTGCGAGGGGCCGGTGGAGGCGCTGCGGGCGATCGTCACCGGGATCGTGGTGGGCCAGCTGGGACAGGACCGGTTGGGCGCGAACCGGCGCGGGGCGGCGCTCAGCCGCGAGCACTTGCGGCTCGCCCAGACGCGGCAGGGGGAATTGAACTCGGCGCTGGAGCCGCTGCTCGACCTGATCGCCGGGCACGTGGCGGCGGGGATCGAGGGCGGAGCCTTCCGGCAGGCCGATCCGCAACTGCAGGCGCGGCTTGTCTACAACCTCGTATCGACCACCGTGCATACGGTGCTGCTGGCGGAGGAGGAAGGTATTCCCGACCGCACCGGGCGCGAGGAACTGGCCAGCGAGCTATGGGAATTTTGCCGCCGCGCGCTGGCGGCGTGACCGAGCGAGGTTGCGAGGTCAGTTGCGACCCTTCGGCAGGCCCAGGGTGAGCGGGGTTGGAGTAGGTCTCCCAAATTCCGCTCAGGCTGAGCTTGTCGAAGCCCCCGCTGGCATCGCCTTGCCGAACAGGTAGCCCTGTCCTTGCGTGCAGCCTTCGTCGCGCAGGTATTCGCGCTCCATGTCGCTCTCGATCCCCTCGGCGGTGACGATCAGGCCGAGACTGCGGCCGAGCCCGATCACGGCGCGGATGACAGCGCGCGAATTGGCCTCGTGGTGCAGGTTCAGGATGAACGACTTGTCGATCTTGATCTTGGTGAAGGGGTAGTTGAGCAGGTAGCTCAGCGAAGAGTAGCCGGTGCCGAAATCGTCGAGCGAGATGCCGATGCCGAAGGCGCGCAAGTTGCGGATGATCGCTGAAGGACGCGGGCCTTTCTCCATCAGCACCGCCTCGGTGATCTCCAGTTCCAGGCGCTCGGCGGCGAGGCCGGAGGTGGAAAGAGCGTTGATCACCGTGCTCAGCAGGTTGCCGTTGCGGAACTGCAGCGGCGAGACGTTGACCGCGACCTTGACGTGGTCCGGCCATTGCATCGCTGCGCTGCAGGCGCTGCCGAGCACGAAGCGGCCGATCTGGTCGATCAGGCCGATCTCCTCGGCGAGCGGCACGAAGACGTCGGGCGGCACCGCGCCGCGCTCGGGATGGTTCCAGCGCAGCAGCGCTTCGTAGCATTCGACCTGCCCGCTCTGGAGATCGACGATCGGCTGGTAGTGCACTGCCAGCCCGCCCTCGCGCACGGCGGCGCGCAAGTCGATCTCGAGGCGGTTCTTCTCCTGCGCGGCGGCGTCCATCCCGGCTTCGAAGCTGCGGCAGGTTCCGCGCCGCTCGCCCTTGGCAGCGTAGAGCGCAAGGTCGGCGTAGCGCAGCAAAGTCTCGGGATCGCGGGTATCGTAAGGCGCGGAGGCGAAGCCGATCGTTGCGCCGATGTGGATCATGTGGCCCTGCACGAAGAAGGGCTCGGACAGGGTGGTGATGATCGACTTGGCCACCAGTTCCGCCTGCGTCAGGCTGGAGCGGCGGAAGATCAGCGCGAATTCGTCGCCGCCGATGCGGCACAGCAGGGCCTCGGGCGGGATCAGCTCGCGCATGCGCCGCGCCGCTTCGGTCAGGACGATGTCGCCGAAGTGGTGGCCGTAGGTGTCGTTGACCGGCTTGAAATGATCGAGGTCGATCATCGCCAGCGTTGCCGTTTCCTGCGGGCCGGCGTTCGTCAGCAAGTCGTTGAGCTGGGCGCGGCAATGGGCGCGGTTGGCGAGGCCGGTCAGTTCGTCGTGGCGAGCCATGTGCGCCATGCGCTGCTCGATGCGGCGTCGTTCGGTGACGTCGAAGATCGAGACGATGGTGCCGGAAAAGCCCTCGAGGTCGGAGACGCGCGTGGCGATCACGGTCTCGATCGCGGTCCCGTCGCGCCGCAGCATCTTCCAGCTGTCGCCGGTGTCGGCGCGGTCGGTGACCAGCAGCTGCGCTGCGTGGGCGCGCGAAGTCGCGGGAAACAGGTCTCCGGCGGGCAGGTCCGCCATTTCTTGTGGGGTATAACCGAACAGGGCGCAGGCGGCCTCGTTGGCGGTACGGATGCAGCCGCTTTCGGGGTCGTAGACGAACATCGCCAGCGGGTTGCGTTCGAACAGCAGGCGGAAGGCGTCTTCCTTTTGCTTGAGGTCGGTGATGTCGACGCGCACGCCGATCGAGCCGCCGCTTTCGAGACGGCGTTCCTCGATCATGATGCAGCGGCCGTTCGACAGCCACTGCTCGTGGCGGTGCGAAGGCTGGCGCAGCAGTGCGAGGCGGCTGGCGAGCCATTCCTCCTCGCGCCCGGCTGCTTCGGGGTAGTCGCCCCGCGCGATGCCGATGCGCAGCGCGTCGCCCAGCTTGGCGCCGGGCACCAGCAGGTCGGCCGACTTCTCGTAGATCTGGGCGTACTGCTCGTTCCAGAGGATGTAGCGATCCTCCTCGTCAAGGAAGACGATGCCTTGCGGAATCGCCTCGATCACCTCGCGCAGCCGCGTCTCGGCGAGCGAGGCCGCCTGAAGCGCGGTGTCGAGCGAAGGCAGGTCTCCGCGCTCCGCGATGGCGAGCGCGAGTTCCTCGCCGGTTACGTCCTGTTTAAGCCCCAAATACAACGCAGATCCCCATCTGGTTTGGAGCAGGCTATGAGGCAGGTGGTTAATTTTCTGCCCTATGGCGACAAAGGTATGACGAAGCGAGGCGCGCAATTTCAAGGGTCTGGAGCATGAACTTTTGGTAACCGCAGGGCGCCGATCGCCCGGAATTCGGGCAGTTGGCTAACGCTGGAAGCGAACCTTCGCACTTCGTCGCCTCCTTGATTCCGGTGACGTCGCAAGGCGCAGGTTAGGCCGATATGATTGACGCAAGCTGACCGGGCGCCTTCGCAGTTGCGCGAAGACGGCCGTTCGTGTCCCCCCCTCTTCGCTCCAATGCAAATGGCCCGCCGCACACGGGTGCGACGGGCCAAGCTTTCCTCCCCAGGAAAACTCTTGAGCTGCCTCAGCGGCGGATCGCGCTGCCGAGACGGTGATAGAGGTTGGAGTACTTGGACGAGATCGGATCGTCCTCGTGTGCCTTGAGATAGAAGACGACGGCTTCCTGAAGAAGCTTGAAGTCTTCGTTCGAGAGCACCGCGCGAGCGCGGGTCGGTTCTGCGATCATGGTGGTCATGCTATGTCCTTTCCTTGCTTTGCGGGGGTGCTTCCCCAAGTTGCCGGGGGACCGTCCCCCGGCTTCCTCCAAGTGTGGTGCGGCTCAGGCCGCGAACTGGTTCATCGTGTTGTGCGCGCCGCCGGCCTTCAGGGCGGCCTCGCCGGCGAAGTATTCCTTGTGGTCGTCGCCGAGGTCGGAGCCGGCCATGTTCTGGTGCTTCACGCAGGCGATGCCCTGGCGGATCTCCTCGCGCTGCACGCCCTTCACGTAGCCGAGCATCCCGGCGTCACCGAAGTATTCCTTCGCCAGATTGTCGGTCGACAGCGCGGCGGTGTGGTACGTCGGCAGGGTGATGAGGTGGTGGAAGATGCCTGCCTCGCGCGCCGCGTCCTTCTGGAAGGTGCGGATGCGCTCGTCGGCCTCTGCCGCCAGCTCGGTTGCGTCGTAGTCGATGCTCATCAGGCGCGCCCGGTCGAAGGCCGAGACGTCCTTGCCCGCCGCCTGCCAGGCGTCGAAGACCTGCTGGCGGAAGTTCAGCGTCCAGTTGAAGCTGGGCGAGTTGTTGTAGACCAGCTTGGCGTTCGGGATCACCTCGCGGATGCGGCTGACCATCCCGCCGATCTGGCCGATGTGCGGCTTCTCGGTCTCGATCCACAGCAGGTCCGCGCCGTTCTGCAGGGCGTGGATGCTGTCGAGCACGCAGCGGTCCTCGCCGGTTCCCGAACGGAACTGGTAGAGGTTGCTGGGCAGGCGCTTGGGGCGAAGCAGCTTGCCGTCCCGGCTGATGAGAACGTCGCCGTGGCCGACCGTCTCGACTTCCTCGCAGTCGAGGAAGGCGTTGTACTGGTCGCCGATGTCGCCCGCTTCACGGGTGAAGGCGATCTGCTTGGTGAGGCCAGCGCCGAGCGAGTCGGTGCGCGCCACGATCAGGCCCTCATCGACGCCCAGTTCCATGAAGGCGTAGCGGACCGCGCGGATCTTCGCGATGAAGTCCTCGTGCGGGACGGTGACCTTGCCGTCCTGGTGGCCGCACTGCTTTTCGTCCGAGACCTGGTTCTCGATCTGGATGCAGCAGGCGCCTGCCTCGATGAACTTCTTGGCGAGGAGGTAAGTCGCCTCCGCGTTGCCGAAGCCCGCGTCGATGTCGGCGACGATCGGCACTACGTGTGTCTCGTAGGCGTCGATGGCGTGCTCGATGCGCTTGGCCTCGACTTCGTCACCGCCCTCGCGGGCCTTGTCGAGATCGCGGAACAGGCCGCCCAGCTCACGCGCGTCAGCCTGGCGCAGGAAGGTGTACAGTTCCTCGATCAGCGCCGGAACCGACGTCTTCTCGTGCATCGACTGGTCGGGCAGCGGGCCGAACTCGCTGCGCAGCGCCGCGACCATCCAGCCCGAGAGGTACAAGTAGCGCCCCTTGGTGGTGCCGAAGTGCTTCTTGATGGAGATCATCTTCTGCTGGCCGATGAACCCGTGCCAGCAGCCCAGCGACTGCGTGTAGTTGGCGGGGTCGAGATCGTAGGCCGCCATGTCCTCGCGCATGATGCCCGCGGTGTAGCGGGCGATGTCGAGGCCGGTCTGGAAGCGGTTCTGCAGGCGCATGCGGGCGACCGATTCGGCCTCGATCCCGTTCCAGTGGGTCTCGGTGCCGATCGTATTACCGGCTTCGATGATCTTGCTCTGGTAGGTCACGCTTCAGTTCCTCTTCGCGGATGCGATTGCTTTCGATGGAGCCGAGGTAGTCGCGATGACGGCGCGGCGGAATGCCTTGCGAGGTGCTGTTGTCAAACCTTACAGATGTTCCTTGTAAAGTTGTGTGGTTATGACAGAATGCGCGGAAATGGCAGAAAACCGTCCCTTATACCTTGGTCCAAGATTGCGCCGTCTGCGCCGTGAACTCGGCCTGACGCAGCTGGCGATGGCCGATGATCTGGAAATCTCGCCCAGCTACGTCGCCCTGCTGGAGCGCAACCAGCGGCCGGTCACCGCCGACATGCTGCTGCGCCTCGCGAAGACCTACCGCCTCGACATCGCCGACATCGCCGGTGACGACGGGGAGGACTACGCGCGCCGCCTGACCGACGTGCTGCGCGACCCGATCTTCGCCGATATCGACCTGCCCAAGCTGGAAGTCGCAGACCTTGCCACCAGCTTTCCCGGTGTCTCCGAGGCCCTGCTGCGGCTGCATCAGGCCTATACCCGCGAGGCGCAGGCGCTGGCCGAGCAGCGCGCCGCCGGGCCGATGGCGGACGAGAACGAGCCCGTGCGCGAAGCGCAGCGCTTCCTTGCCGCCAACCGCAACTATTTCCACGCGCTCGACACCCGCGCCGAGGAACTGGCGGGCGAGATCGAAAAGGCGGGCGGGGCGACCGAGTGGCTCGCCGCCAAGGCCGTACGCGTGCGTTTCCTGCCGCCTGACGTGCTCATGGATTCGCTGCGCCGTTTCGACCGGCACAACCAGCAATTGCTGATCGCCGACACGCTCGACCATGCCAGCCGCGCGTTCCAGATCGCCACGCACATCGCCCACACTGCGCTGCGATCCGAGATCAAGCAGACGATCCGGGCCGACAGCTTCTCCAGCCGCACTACCGCCACGCTGCTGCTGCGCGCCCTGGCGGGCTATGCGGCGGCGGCGATCGTCATGCCTTACGGCCGCTTCGCCCGCGCGGCGGACCAGCGGCGCTATGACATCGATGCCCTGTGCGCTCTGTTCGGCGCCAGTTTCGAGCAGGTGGCCCATCGTCTCACCACGCTGCAGAGGCCGGGGGAGGAGCGCGTCGGCTTCTTCTTCATCCGCGTGGATGAGGCGGGCAATGTCTCCAAGCGGCTCGACGGCGCGGGCTTCCCCTTCGCCGCGCATGGCGGCGGGTGCCCCTTGTGGAGCGTGCATCAGGTGTTTCGCCGTCCGGGCGAGATCGTGCCGCAATGGCTCGAACTGCCGGGCGGGGAGCGCTTCTTCTCGATCGCGCGCACGGTGACCGGTGGGGCGGCAGGCTACGGCGGTGCGCGGGTGGTGCGCGCGGTGGCTCTCGCCTGCGCGGCGGAGCAGGCGGGGCGGCTGGTCTATGCCGGAGGCGTGGACCCGGCGGGCGCGCCGACGACGCCCATCGGCGTCACCTGCCGTCTGTGCCAGCGTGCGGAATGCACCGCCCGCTCGGTCCCGCCGATCGGGCGCGACGTGCTGGCGGACGATTACCGCCGTGCCGCGCAGCCTTATACGTTCGCGGAGAGTTGAAACTCTTTCCCGTCATCCCAGCGAAAGCTGGGACCGCTGGCCTGTTACGGCCAACTATCGTTCAAACGCCCTGCCGAGGGTTGGGTCTTACACGGCCAGCGGTCCCAGCCTTCGCTGGG
>NZ_BAAILP010000033.1:31189-37852 GCF_054589055.1 Novosphingobium sp. 11B
GTTACCGCAGCAACACCGGCAGCCCGGACACGCCCTGTTGCTCCAGCCCGCCGGTCATGAACGGCGCGGGCGCTTCGGGATCGAGCCGCAGGTTCGGGAAGTGGTCGAGCAGCGCGTTGATGCCGCGATTGATCTCCACCCGCGCCACGTTCATGCCGAGGCATCGGTGCGTGCCGAACCCGAAGGCAAGGTTGGTCTTCTTCGGCCGGAACAGGTCGTATTCGTCGGGCCGCTCCCAGCGCGCAGGATCGCGGTTGGCGGGGCCGAGGCCGAGTTCCAGCACCGCCCCCTTGGGGATCGCGTGGCCGTAAAGCTCGGTATCCTCCATCACCATGCGGTAGAAGTACGGCGCCGTCGGATACCAGCGCAGGCTTTCCTCCACCGCATCGTCCACCAGCGAGCGGTCGGCGCGCACCGCCGCTAGTTGCTCGGGATGGGTGAGCAGGGCGTAGAGCGCGATGCCCATCTGCCGCCACGAGGTGCCGCCGCCCGCGACCATCACCAGCTTGACGTGCGCCATGATCTCGCGGTCGGTGAGGGCACGCGGTTCCTCGCCCGGCATCTGCAGTTGCATCGTGATGAGGAAGCTGACGAGATCGTCCTTCGGCTCCTGACGGCGGCGCGCGATCAGGCCCAGCACGGTGCTCTCGACGATCTTCGCGTTGGCCTGCCGCTGCTCCATCGTCACCGTCCGGCTCGAACTGGTGGAGTTGAGGTAGGCGTGACGGAAACGCAGCGCCTCGTCGCCGTCGAGGCCGATGGCGGTGGTGATCGTGTAGACCGGGATGCGCGCGCAGTAGTCGAGGTTGAGGTCGGCGCGATCTGCCCGGCTCATGCGGGCGATCAGGCGTTCGATGATGGTGTCGATGGTATGCTCGCGCCACCAGCCCATCGCCTCGGGCATGTTGAAGCGCGGCTGGATGGTGCGGCGGTAGGCGCGGTGGACCGGCGGGTCCATTTCGAGAATGCCCATAGTCTTCTCGCCCGCCGGGTTGTCGTGGCCCTGCACCGAGTTGGAGAACACCGCGGCATTGCGCAGCGCGGCTTCCACCGCCTCGAACGACAGCACCGTCCAGTGCGGACGTCCGGCCGCGCGCGCATGGCGCTCGTGCAGCGGCAGGCCGAGCAGTTCGCGCAGGCGTCCTTTCAGCACCGGGCCTGCATTGCGCAACGCGTGGATGCGCGGCATTATCTCGGCCACTTCCACGAGGTTGCCGATCGCCTCAGCCTCGCGGCGCACGTCGTAGAGTTCCTCGTAGAGCGGGTCGTCGGCGGTAAGAACGTCGTCGTTCTCGGGCGCGGTGGGGGTGTCCAGCATCAGGCGATCCCCAGCAGCTTGCAGGCGTTGTCGTGGATGATCGCGCGCACGTCTGCCTCGGGCAAGCCTTCGAAGTCGCGCAGGATGACCTCGCGCGATTTGGGGAAGGTCGTCTCCGAGTGCGGATAGTCCGAGGACCACATGATGTTGCGCGCGCCCGGGAGGTCGCGGTTCAGGATGCCGGTGCGGTCCTGGATGAACGAGCCGTAGACGTTGCGGTCCATGTAGTAGCTGGGCGGATGCTTGAGCTGGCTCTCGGTCCAGAAGCGCTGCCGTTCCCAGGTGCGGGTGATGTATTCGGTGTACCACGCGAACCAGCCCACGCCGCTCTCCATGCTGCCGATGCGCAAGTCCGGGAAACGGTCGAAGATGCAGTTGAAGATGAAGATGCCGATCGGCTCGGCCATCGCCATCTTGCTCATCGGCATGTCGGGCAGGAAGAACTCCTTCTGCCCGAAGCGCGGCACCCGCGCGCCGAGGTGGAAGGTGATGACGAGGCCGTGGTCGCACACCGTCTTCCACAGCGTGTCGAACGCCGGGTCGGAATATTGCAGCGCGCCCTTGCTGTCGCCGGTCAGTGCCGAGACCTGGCCATCCTTCATCGCGGCGATGCCGGACGAGGTCTTCCAGGCGTCGGGGTTCTGCGGGAAGGCGGGCAGGTTGATGGCGCGAAAGCCCTTCTTCGCGAGCCGGGTGACATGCGCGCAAGTCTCGTCGATGTCGCGCATCGGCACGTAGCCGACGGGATAGAGCCGGTCGGGCGCCACCGAGGCGAAGTCCATCACCCAGTTTTGGTAGGCCTCGTAGCTGGCGACGTAGAGTTCGTTGTCGAACGAACCCAGCGGCCCGCCGCCGAACAGCAGCGCGGCATCCATGCCGTCGGCATCCATGTCGGCGAGGCGGGTGGCGGGCTCCCAGACCGTGCGCTGGTCTGCAAGGCGGCCCTTCATCTTGAAGTTCTTGCCCTCGCGACCGGCCTGGTTGTTGATCATCATGAAGGGGCGGCGATTGCCCTCGAAGCAGATGTAGTCCCCGTCCTCGGCGTGCTCGATGAAGGGCGCGCGGTCCTTGAGGTGGGCGGGGAGGTAGTCCTTCCACATGTCGTGCGGCGGATCGATGTGCGCGTCGGCGTCGAAGATCGGGCCGTACTGCCAATCGGTGGCCGCATTCGTGCGGATCGCGGGATCTGCTTCGCTCATGTCCGGTTCCTCTCGTCCCGATCTATTATTCTAAATTGCGAATTGATTATCGCATTAGTGAATGAGTCGGTCAAGCAGAGAGCAGACGCCACCGCCCGGGCGTATGCTCCCTTGCTTCGCTGCGCTCGCAATGACGATAAGGTGGGTCAGTCCCGCCGCAGGATCATCGCGCCGTAGCCGTAGCCGCCGTTCGAGACGATGCAGGTCCGCGCGTCCCGCACCTGCCGTCCGCCGCCGCGGCCCCAGAGCTGGACGGTCGCCTCATGGATGTGGCCGTAGCCGTGGAACCGCCCGGCCGAGAGCTGGCCGCCGCCGGTGTTGAGCGGCAGTTCGCCGTCCAGCGCGATCCGCTGCCCGCCCTCGGTGAAGCGGCAGGCCTCTCCCTTCGGCACGAGGCCGAGCGCCTCCAGCCACATCCACACGTGGATCGAGAACCCGTCGTAGATCTGCGCGCAGTCCATATCGGCGGGCGTGAGGTCGGTGCGCTCCCACAGCATCGCCCCGGCGCGGTGAGCGGCGGGCAGTTCGGTGAAGTCGCCCTCGTGGCGGCCGACCCACAGGCCGCCCACCGCCATGCCCATCGCCTCGATGTGCAGCGGGGGATTGCGCAAGTCCTTGGCGGCATCCCGGTGCGACAGGACGATCGCGGTCGAGCCGTCGATATGGCTGTCGCAGTCGAACAGCCTGAGCGGCGAGGAGATCACCCGCGCCGCAAGATAATCGTCGAGGGTGAGCGGCTTGCGGTAGATTGCATTGGGATTGTGCGCGGCGTTGGCGCGGTTGTTGACGGCGATGGCGCCCAGTTGCGCTTCGTCGGCGCCGTACTTGTCGAAATAGGCCTGCGCATAGAGCGCGAAAGTGTTGATCGGCGAAAGCGCGTTGTAGGGCACGGTCCAGGCGTTGTTGCCGTCCACCCGGTCACGCGCGCCGGACATCAGCGTGGATGCGCGCGACACCAGCCGTGCCTGCGCCTGCGCGACGCTGCGGAACACCACGACATGACGGGCGAGGCCGCAGGCGATCGCGGTCACCGCGTTGAAGATCGGCGCCATGTGGCTGAACCCCTCGGCGGAGGCGAGAATCCAGCGCGGCTCGATGCCGAGCACGGCGGCCGCTTCGGAGGGGCTGACGGGCGCGATCCCGCCCCCTTCGCTGCTCTTGCCGGGATATGTGGCGATCCCGTCGATGTCCGAGGGGGAGAGCCCCGCGTCGGCAATGGCGGCGAGGCATGCGTCGGCGGTCAATTGCCGCGCGGTGCGGGGGGAGGGACGGCCGACCTCGGACTGCGCGGCGCCGGTGATGCACACCTGCTTTTCGGGGAGGAGGGTCATTCCCTGTCCTCCCGGAACATCGGCAGCCAGACGTCGTCGTGGTGCGCGAACTCGACCGTCAGCGGCATGCCGATGCGCACCTCTCTCCCGAGCACATTGGTGAAGACGTAAAGCTGTGCCTGCTCCGCCAGCTCGACGACGCCGAACACGAAGGGCACATCCAGCCCCGGCACCCACGCCTCATGGTTCACCGTGTAGCTGGCGAGGCGGCCCTTGCCGGAAACCGGCGCGGGGGCGACGGCCTCGCTGCCGCAACCCGAGCAGCGCGGGAAGGGCGGGTGCTGGTAGGTTCCGCATTCTCCGCAGCGCTGGATGCGCAAGCGCCCGTCCGCTCCGCAAGTCCAGTAGAAGGCGGTTTCCGGCTCCAGCTTCGGCAGCTTGCGCATCAGAACACCACGCCCTGCACCTTGAGGTCGATGATCTCGTCCTCGGAGTAGCCCAGGCTCTCCAGCACCGCATCGCTGTCGGCGCCGAGGTCGGGCGAGCGGGTGGAGGACAGTGGCGTGCCGTCGAAGACCATCGGCAGGCCGATCATCGGGATATCGGTGCCGTCGCCGTAGTCCACGCGCTTGAGGTAGCCGTTGGCCTGCGCCTGCGGATCGTCCTTCATTTCGCCGACGTCCTGCACGACGTCCCACTGGCCCGACTGGCGCGAGAGGATCGCCTTCCACTCGGCGAGTGTCTTGCCGGCGAACAGCGCCTTCACTTCGGCATAGCAGGCATCGATGTTCGCCTTGCGTGCGGCGGCGTCGGCGAAGCGCGGGTCGGCGGCGAGGTCGGGCCGTCCGGCGGCTTCGCAGAAGGGCGCCCAGTACTTGTCGGCCTGCAGCATGCAGAGCGCGAGGAAACGCCCGTCGGCCGTGCGGTAGTTGCTGACGAGCACGTTGTTGGGCTTGTCGGCGGGCGGCTTGGGGAACTTCTGCACCCCGTCCGCCGTCGCCTGGCAGACGTAGCGCTGCATCGACCACAGGGCCGTGCCCAGCAGCGAGACGTCCACAGCCGAAGCCTCGCCCGTCAGCGCCCGCTTGGCGATGGCGGCGCAGATCGCGCCCGAGAGCATCGCGCCCGATATCGTATCGCCGAATGCCGGTCCCGGCGGACCGACCGGATGCGGCGCCTCGGGCTCGGTCAGCGAGGAGGAAATACCGCCGCGCGCCCAGAAGGTGATCGCGTCGTAGCCGCCTTTCTCATGGTCCGGGCCATTGGGGCCGAGCGCGCTGCCGCTGGCGTATATAAGGCCGGGATACTCCGCCCGGATCGTCTCCTCGTCGATTCGCATCGCCCGCCGCGCCGGAGGCAGCAGGTTGGTGAGGAACACGTCGGCGTCCTCCAGCAACCGGTCCAGCACCGCGCGCCCGGCCGCCTGCTTGAGATCGAGCGTCACCGAGCGCTTGCCCCGGTTGTAGCTCTCCCACGAATAGTCGATTTTCCCGCCGCCAAGACCGCCGATCGAAAGCCCCCGCAGCGGATCGCCGGTCGGCGGCTCGATCTTGATCACGTCGGCGCCAAGGTCCGCCAGCATCCCGCCGCAAGCCGGCACGAAGGCCCACATCGCGACTTCCACGACCTTGATGCCTTCCAGCGGCTTGCCCATCGGCCTCTCCCGTTCTGTTACCATCGCTTGACCGATGAAATTCTATATTGCGAAGGATGGACCGAAATAGCGAATTAGGTCAAGCCGAAGGAACAGATATCGGGAAAGGGAAAAGGCATGTCTCAAGTCCTCGAAAGGCCGCGCCCGGCGCAGCCGCAAGTCACGGTTCCGGCGACGCTGGAACAGGCGCTCGATCCGCAGTGGCTGGCGGACACGCTGGGCGAAATCGCGGCGGGACGCGCCATCGCGCAGGTCGAAGAGGTGGAAGTGATCCGCACCGTCGCCACCAAAGTGCGCTTCGCCGTCACCTTCGAAGACGGCGAGCGGCTGGGGTTCTGCCTCAAGGGCCTGCTCGACGTGGACGCGATGACCGCGCGCGGCGGGCCGACCTGCGTGCTCGAGTCGGACTTCTACAACAAGGTCGCGCCCGTGATTGCCGTGCGCGTGCCCGATTGCGTCGCCACCGTGATCGACCGGGAGGCGCAGCAGGCCGTGACGATCATGCGCGACCTCATCGTCGATGGCGCGCGGTTCTGCTCGGCGCTCGATCCCTTCACGGCGGACGACGCGCTGGAGAGCCTGCGGCAGTTGTCGTTGCTCCATGCGCGAAGCGATTTCCTCGATGGCGCCGACTGGATTCGCCCGCGCGCGGCGGAGCTGGCGAAGATGAGCTACGTCACGCCGGAGGCCCTGCAGGACCTGCTCGACGGACCGCGCGGCGACAACCTATCGCCCCGCGTGCGCAGCGCCGCCAATCTTGCGGCGGCGATCAGGGAACTCGCCGCGCGCGACGGCGGGCGGCCGCAGTTCATGATCCATGGCGACGCCCATGCGGGCAACGTCTTCCGTACGCCCGAGGGCATGGGCGTGATCGACTGGCAACTGCTCCAGCGCGGGGGCTGGGCGCTCGACGTGGCCTATCACCTGAACGCGGTGCTGCCGACCGAAGTGGCCGAGGTCGAGGAGCGCCGCCTGCTGGGCGAGTACCTCTCGATGATGCGCGGGCACGGAATGGACATGCCGTCCGAAGCGGACGCCTGGATGCAGTACCGTGAAGGCGTGACCTACGGCTATTACCTATGGTCGATCACCCGCCGCGTCGATCCGCCGATCATTGTCCAGTTCGTCGATCGGCTCGGCAAGGCGGTGATGCGGCACGACAGCTTCGGGCTGCTGGGCGCCGCCTAGCTTCCCATGAAAAGGGCCCCGCCGGTGACGGCG
>NZ_BAAILP010000033.1:38025-43695 GCF_054589055.1 Novosphingobium sp. 11B
GCGCACCCCGTACATGCGCGGCGGGCCGTACATGAAGTCGCCGATACCCGAAGAATCGTAGCCGCCGCCCGACGTGGTGCGATAGTGCTTGTTCGTCACGTTCTGCGCGAAGACGACCACGTCGAAGCCCGATCCGCCCACGTCGGTTATGCCGGCATTGAGGTTCAGCAGGCTGTAGCCGGGGATCTGCAGGTTTCCATCGACGAACTGCCTGGCCGTATACGTGAAGACCGCCCCGAAGTTCAGCTCACCGACGTTGTCGCCCAACGGAACCGAGTAATCGCCCGAGAGCGTCAGCTTGTGCTTGGGCGAGTAGGTCAGCGGACCTCCGATCCGCCCGCGCGGGATGATCTGCAGGAAGGGGCTGTCCGCCGAGAGCGTGGGCGTGACGAGGTCCTTGAGCTTGGTGTCGAGATAGGCATATCCCGCCGAGAGCCGCAGCCCCTGGAACGGGGTCACGCCTGCATCCACCTCGACGCCTCTGATGACGGATTTGCCCGCGTTGATGATCGCCGAGCCGCCGACCAATCCGCTTTCGGGCTTGGGAATGAGCGCGCCGAATACCTGCTGGTTCGAGAAATCGTTCCAGAACCCGGCGACGTTGAGATAGCCGGGCAGGGCTCCGCGGAATGTCAGCTTGGCGCCGACCTCGTAGGCATCGACTTTCTCGGGAAGGGCGGTCTCCAGCCCCGGATTGGTGAAGTTCACCGTACCCTGGCGATAGCCGCGCGCGTACTTGGCATAGATCAGGGTATCGGGCGTCGGCTTGAAGTCGAGGTCGATCAGCCACGTCGGCTTGTTCGACTTGACGGTGATCCGCGTGCCGCATGCCGTCAGGTCGCCGCCGTTGGCGATCAGATTGACGGTCGCATGGTTCAGGTTGTCGTTGCACACCCAGTTCGAAAGCACGTAGCCGACACCGGGCACGCTGGCGAACACGCGGCGATTGCTTTCGGAATAGCCCGCGATCTTGTCGAACGTCCAGCGCCCGCCAAGGGTCAGTGCCAGCTGGTCCGTGAAGCGATAGGTGCCTTGCGCGAAGACACCGTGGTTGTCGAACGCCAGTTGCGTGCGCGATTCCGAGATGATGGTGCCCGGGATCGGGGCGCTGTCGGACAGTGGCAGGCCGCCCGAGCAGTTCAGGACCCCCGGATCAACGCAGTTGCCGTAGATTCCGGTACGTTGCTGGTTGTAGCCGAGCGGCCGGCTGAATTCGAGATAGCCGCCGACCACGAAGTTGAACTTGCCGTCGGCCGAGCGCCCCTGGATCTGCAGTTCCTCGGTGGTGGTGGATTCTGCGGCCGCATCGTGGCCGGGCTGGGTGCCGAGCTGGATGTAGTCGAACGGCTGGCCGATCTGCGGGCCTCTGCGCGCCGCGTAATAACGGGTGATCGCCGTGTCCGGCACCGTGAAGTTGTCGCTGTAGAGCTGGAACTGGCTCTGCTCGCGGTATTCGCCGTAACTGACGATGTTCTTGATCGTGATCGTGTCGCTGGCTTGCCAGGTCGTCGTGTTGATCGCCTGCCAGGTGCGCAGGAACATGCGCGGGTCGGGATCGCTCACATCGACGTCGAGAGGGCCGTCGCCGCGCGCGGTCTGACGGGCGATCTGGTCGCAGGCGGCCAGCGAGGTGTAGTAGCGGCTGATGCTGTACTTGCTGCCGTTCGGGTTGATGGGGGAGATCGTCGCCGGGTTGATCTGACGCGGATCGCCGGGGTTGGAATCGCAGAACTCGTAGTGCGAAGCATAGCCGTTGGTGTCCGAACGGCTGTAGTGGAAGATCGTGTAGTTCTCGAGGTTCGGGGTCAGGTCCGCAACGACGCTGAGACGGCCGTAGAAGTAATTGACGTCGTTGAAGTCCTTCGGGCCGACGCCAGAATGGTTTTTCATATAGCCGTCGCGCTCGTTGCGGTCGATCGCGACGCGGACCTTGAAGGTATCGGCCAGCGGTGCGTTGAACATCGCCTGGACGCGCTTCTGGTCGTAGTTGCCGTAAGTCCCCTCGATCGAGGCTTCGAGCAGGTCGGTGGGCTTGGCCGGCACCAGCAGCACGGCGCCGCCGGTGGTGTTGCGGCCCTGCAGGGTGCCTTGCGGGCCTTTCAGCACCTGCACGTTCTGGAGGTCGGTGAAAGCGCCCGCGCCGACGGTGTTGCCGCCTGCCGTGCCACCCTGCGCGCGCACGCCCACGACGTCGGCGAAGTATACGCCCACGGTCGGCGCGGTCGAGGCGTCCTGGTTGAAGCCGCGGATGGAGAACGTCGATTTCTCAGGCCCGTAACGCGTGTTGACCGAGAGCGAAGGGGTGAAGACCGCAAGGTCGGAGGCGACCGCGATGTTGCGCTTCTGGATCTGGTCGCCGCTGAACACGGTGATCGAGATCGGCACGTCCTGCAGGCGTTCTTCGGTACGACGGGCGGTGACGATGATCTCGTCCGGGTTGATGCCCTGCGCCATTAGCGGCGTCGCCGTCAGCCCCGCAAAGGCGATTGCCGGGACCGCGACGCTGCTGGTGAGCCGGCTCCTGAAATTCCTTGCACTCATGATTTCTCCTCTCCTCCGGAAACATTGTTCTCGTTATCGGCAGACGGTTCTGCGGGACGGCCGGCTGTTGCCGGTCCGCGCGGGAGTTTGGGGATAATCGAAATGGGGAAGCGTCCGGATCCGGCATGGCCGGCCAGCGATCGACGCCCCCGTCAGCGCCTGTTCTCTCTCCCTGGTGCCGATGCCCGGCAGACCTTCTTGCTTGAGGGAAACACTACGAATCCCTCGTCTGTTTGCAAGGATAACTGTGAGACATTCAGTTCACAATTGGGAATTATACATCGAAAATACGAATTAATCCGAGAGCGTGGCGCAATTGTAACACCTGTTCAGCAAATCATGCCGAAAGGATCACTTCGAGCAGGGCGAGAGTGCCGCTCCAGGCAATTCGATGTGCCGCCGCGTCATATTCTATCCCCTCGGCGATACCGTCGTGATCGGGGTCGGTGAAGGCGTGGCGGGCGCGTGCGAACTCGGTCGCGCAGTAGTTCGCACCGGCCAGATCGAGTTCTGCACGCACCGCATCGAAGTCGGCGCGCGGCACGTAAGGGTCGCGGCCGCCGGTCCAGATGGCTATGTGCGGCCTGACGGTGCCGGGCGCAGCCGGTGCATGCGTGGCGAGGAGGCCATGAAAGCTTGAAACCGCCCGGACCGGTGCGCCGCTGCGGGCGAGTTCGAGGACGCACTTGCCGCCGAAGCAATAGCCCACCGCTGCGACCCGCTCGGGATCGACGCCGGGCAGGGCGCACACCGCCTCGAACCATGTGACGACGCGCGCGCGCAGGGCTTCTGGCCGTTCCATGAGATCGGCGAAGTGTCGGCCTGCCGCCTGCGGCGTCGAGATGTCGGCGCCGCGCGCGTACATGCTGGCAGCGACCGCGACGTAGCCGGCCTTGGCAACCGCCTGCACCGCCGCTTCGAAGCTGGGGCCAGGGCCAGTGGCTCCCGGGATCATCAGCACCGCCGCATGGGGACCGTCGCTTTGCGGCCGGGCCACGAAACCTTCCAGTGCGATCCCTTCGTGGTTGCAGGCAACCGGTTCGAATCTGTCGTCCATCGCCATGGCTGCTCCTCATTATCGCATATGTGAATGATGTGTCGCAGAAAGGAATGATCGGTGGCCCGGGCCTTGTCAAAGCCGGACCTTGTCAAAGGTTGCGCCGGCTTGCACGCCCGTGCGATCACCGGGCGATGATGCGCAGCGGATATCGGCAGGAGCACAAACCGCGCTGGAAGATCGCGGCGGTCGTGCTGCTGATCCACGTCGTCGTGATTGCCGGGCTGGTGCGGGCGTTCACCCCGGACCTCGCCGCGCAAGTGGCGCGATCGGTGACGCGGGCCTTCACAATTGCGGCCGAACCTCCGCCGCCGCCCGCGCCTGTCCCCTCTTCCGCACCGAGCAGCGCAGCGCCGCGCGAAGAGGGCGCAGCCGCCGCTGCGGGTCGCAAGGCGGACCCGCGCCCGGTCCCGGCGCCCAGGACGCCCGTGGTCGTCCGCCCCGCGCAAGCTCCTCCGGTGGCGGGCAAAGGCGCGGAAAACGCTGCCGGAGCCACCGCGCAGGGCGAGGGCACGGGGGCGTCGGGCTTCGGTTCGGGCACCGGCGCGGGCGCAGGCGGGGATGGCACCGGCGGCGGCGGCGCATCGCCGACGGTGAAGGTGGCGGGAGACATCAATTCGGCGAAGGACTACCCCCGCGCCACCCGGGACTTGCGGGTCGGGGCATCGGTGACCATCGACCTCAGGGTAGGAACCGATGGCCGCGTCGCCGCCTGCCGGATCGTGCAGCCCAGCCCGGACCCGGAGGCGGACCGCATTACCTGCGACCTCGCGATGCGCCGTTTTCGCTTTCGCCCGGCAAAAGATACTGGCGGAAAAACAGTAGAAGCGATTTATCGCTGGCGTCAGCGCTGGTTTTATTGACGTAATATACAAGCGCGACGTTGCATTGCAGCATTGGGCGGCTATGACCATCGAACTGGTATCCGTCAGCGGACGAGCGAAACTTTACCCTATGTCGATCCTTGTTCCCGTCATTCTCTGCGGAGGCAGCGGCACGCGCCTGTGGCCGCGCAGCCGGGCTGCCATGCCCAAGCCGTTCCTGCCGCTGGTCGGCGACAGAACCCTGTTCGAAGCGGCGCTGGCCCGTTGTCCCGGCTCGGGAGGCTTCGCGGCCCCGGTCGTGGTGACCGGCCACAAGCACCTCGCCCACGTCGAGGCGCAGCTCGGCGCGGTCGAGGGGGCGCAGGTCATCGTCGAGCCTTCGGCGCGCAACACCGCCGCCGCCATTGCGCTCGCTGCCTGCCGCCTGCCCGAGGACGCGGTGATGCTGGTCTGCCCGAGCGATCACCACATCGGCAATACCGAGGCTTTCGCGGTCGCCGCAGCCGCTGCGGCGGGGTTGGCGCAGCAGGGCTGGCTGGTGTCCTTCGGCATCGAGGCGACGGCGCCCGAAACCGGCTTCGGCTACCTCAAGCGCGGCGAGGCAATTCCCGAGCACGGCGGTTTCCGCACCGCGCAGTTCGTCGAGAAGCCGGATCTGGAGCGCGCCAAGGCGTTCCTTGCCGAAGGGATCTACGCCTGGAACGGCGGAATCTTCGCGTTCCGGGTGAAGGACTTCCTCGCCGAACTGACCGCGCACCGCCCGGACGTCGCCACCAGCGTCGCGGATGCGGTGGCGAAGGGCGCCGAGGACGGCCAGCGCTTCCATCCCGATGCGGCGACCTTTGCCGAAGTGCCCAGCGTCTCGGTCGACTACGCGGTGATGGAGAACACCACCCGCGCGGCGATGGTGCCCGCCGACATGGACTGGTCGGACATCGGCAACTGGCAGGCGCTGCACGAGGCGCTGGAAAGCGATGAGCACGGCAATTCGGTACGCGGTTCGGGCACGGTCGAGATGGTCGATTGCCGGGGTGTGCTGGTCGACAGCGACGGTCCGCGCGTCTCTGTGATCGGGCTGGAGGACGTGATCGTCGTCGTCGATGGCGATGACATCATGATCACTACGGTTGCCGGCGTGCAGAAGGTGGGCAATCTTTCCGGCGCCAGGAATCAGTGAGTATTCGCCGATGACCGACGCCCGCGCTTCCTCCTCGCTGCCGATCCGACAGGTCGAGAAGCCCTGGGGCC
>NZ_BAAILP010000034.1:0-9548 GCF_054589055.1 Novosphingobium sp. 11B
CGCAGTCTTGACCGCCGGCTCTTCGAGACGTTGCTCGCTGGCGAATGGATATCCAGGCACGAGAACTTGGCCATCATCGGCCCGACCGGCATCGGGAAAAGTTGGTTGGCCTGTGCGATCGGTCACAAGGCCTGCCGTGATAACCGTTCCGTTCTCTACACCCGGTTGCCGCGGCTAATCGACGAACTCACCTTGGCCAAGGGTGACGGCCGTATCGCTGCTCGCCTGAAAAGCCTTGCCCGGGTCGATCTGCTGATCCTGGATGATTGGGGGCTTCAGCCTCTCGACGGCAACGCCCGGCACCATCTGCTCGAAATCCTTGAGGACCGTTACGGTCAGCGCTCCACGCTGGTCACCAGCCAACTTCCGGTGCCCCGCTGGCATCAGACCATAAACGATCCGACCTACGCCGACGCCATCCTGGACCGCCTCGTTCACAACGCACACCGCCTAGAACTCGAAGGTGAATCCATGCGTCGAAATGCCGCCACCGCCGCGGCTTGACCAAGGCGCCAACATAGGTGACATCCACGACCAACGATCAGGCGCTTCAACTGCGCGCGATCAGATCGGAACGCTGCGCGGCATCAAATCGGAATGCCTGCGCGCGATGGTCGGAATCCGCAGCGAGACCCGGCTTTGCAATCTGCTCGTGCCCGGAAGGATGAAGAGCTGAAGCCCGAAGTTCTGCGGGTCTTTGCCGAGAACTTCGGCGTCTACGGTGTGCGCAAAGTGTGGCGGCAGATGAAGCGCGAGGGCTTCGATGTTGCACGCTGCACTGTACAGCGGTTGATGCGAGATCTTGGTCTGCAAGGGGTGATCCGCGGCAAGCCGGTTCGCACCACGATCGCGGACAAGGCGGCGCCATGCCCGCTCGATCAGGTCAACCGCCAGTTCCATGCTCCAGCGCCAAACATGCTATGGGTCTCCGACTTCACCTATGTCGCGACCTGGGCGGGGTTCGTCTACGTCGCCTTCGTGATCGACGTCTACGCTCGCTATATCGTGGGCTGGCGTGTCAGCCGGACAGCGCACGCCAGCTTCGTGCTGGATGCGCTGGAGCAGGCTATCCACGATCGACGTCCCGTTCATTGGGGCGGCCTGATCCATCACAGCGACCGCGGTTCGCAAGGCGGATTCAACCGGTCATCGCAACACCTGCTTCCTACTGCGGGGCGAGGAACTGGTCGAGGACTTCTGCAGGTGTCTTCCATCCGAGCGTCTTTCGCGGGCGCGTGTTCATGGCGTGAGCAACCGCTTCGAGTTCCTGTATCGAGTGCCGGCTAAGATCGGTGCCTTTTGGGAAGTACTGGCGGAGCAGGCCGTTGGTGTTTTCATTTGAGCCACGCTGCCACGGGCTTTGCGGATCGCAGAAGTAGATTTCCAGTCCACTATCGACCCGGAGCGCTGCGTGCTGGGCCATCTCGGCACCTTGGTCCCATGTTAGCGACTGACGGAGTTTCTCTGGCAGCTCCCGCATGGATTCGGCGATGGCCTTGCGGACGGCTTCGGCTCCATGCCCGGCAAGCGGCGCCCCATTCTTGACCCCTTGCCCACGCTGATACCCCTCCTCGCGGGGCAGGTGCAGCAGCATTGTAAATCGCGAACTGCGTTCGACGAGAGTGCCGATCGCCGAGCTATGCAGGCCCAAGATGAGATCGCCTTCCCAGTGTCCGGGAACAGCACGATCTTCCACTTCCGGAGGCCGCTCGCTTATCATGATGGCGTCCCCTACGAAGGATTTTCCACGACCGCGAGTTCGTTCGCGGGGTACGCGAAGAGCTCGGCCGGAACGTAGGCAAGCCGTAATACCAAGGTGCGTTGAGGCTGACTCACGCGGGGGATTCCCAAGCTCGTGAAAATCTGATTCGACGTAGCAGGCACGTGGAGGCTTGCGATGGCGGCAGCGATTGGGGTTCGGTCTGACTACACATCGGCGGATTTGCGGCAGTTTGCGCGACGAAGCGATGATGCGGATCAGGTCCGGCGGCTGTTGGCGGTGGCTCTGATCCTGGACGGCGGGAGCCGGAGCGAAGCGGCGAAGGTTGCCGGCGTCACGCTGCAAATCGTGCGCGACTGGGTCCTGCGGTTCAACGAAGGCGGCCCCGATGGTCTGACGACGCGCAAGGCGCCGGGCCGGGCCGCGATCCTCAATGACGAGCAGCGCGCGCGGCTTGCGGCGATAGTCGAGGCAGGGCCAATCCCCGCGGCGCATGGCGTGGTGCGCTGGCGGCTTGCCGATCTGACCCAGTGGATCTGGGACGAGTTCGCGCTCTCGGTCACGCGCCATACCCTCGGGCGTGAGCTTCGCGCGATGGGCTACCGCAAGCTCTCGGCGCGGCCCCGCCATCGGGGGCAGAAGGGCGACGACATTGCCGATTTTAAAAAAGCTTCGCTGCCCGCCTGGCGCAGATCAGGCGGCGCCTCCCGCGAGGAACGCCGATAGAGCTGTGGTGGCAGGACGAGGCTCGCATCGGTCAGCAAACCAAGCTCACCCGGCGCTGGGCGAAGCGCGGCACGCGGCCCTCGGCACCCAAGGATCAGCGGCGCTCCTCGGCATGGCTGTTCGGCGCGATCTGTCCCGCCGAAGGTAAAGCCGCCGGCATCGTCATGCCCCGCTGCAACAGCGAGACGATGAGCATGCACCTCGAGGAGATCGCCTTCCACGTCGCGCCAGGCGCACATGCCGTTCTGCTGCTCGATCAGGCCGGATGGCATGGATCGGTCGAGTTGGTCGTGCCGCCCAACATCACGTTGATGCCGCTGCCGCCCAGGTGCCCGGAGCTCAACCCCGTCGAGAACGTCTGGCAGTTCATGCGCGACAACTGGCTGTCGATCCACACCCGCGCGCCTTCCGGGATCATCGGAACGCGGCCAGCGCGGCCGATACGATAGCGGATGAAGCTGACGGAAAGATGCTGACCCGCGTGCCAAGCGTTAGATCCACTACGATCGCAGGGCTCGCGCCAACCGCCATTGTAGGTGCGTCCTCGACCATCACCGCCTCGGCAAACTCAGTCCCATCGTTGGGCGCGGCGACGCCCCTCGTCTTGTAGAGATTGCGCCGCCAAGTGTAGATCAACGAGGTCGATACGTCACGGCGCCTCGCCACGTCTGCCACGCAGGCGCCGGCGGAAAAAGCCTCAGCCAGGATTGATCGTCGCTCTTCAGGTGTCCATCGCCGCCGCCGCTCTGGCCCGGAAAACACTGTCATCTGGCTCATCACCGCTCCTAAGCGCGCTCGTAAGAGCGCTCATAAGACCGGTCGTTAACCGGCCCCGCAAGGCGGGCCTCGCCGGATGGATACTGTGGAACAGGAACCTGCGAGCCAGTTCCCGGAACCAGCCATAGACCGTCTGCCATGCCCCAAAATGGATCGGCAGCATTCGCCAGCCACAGCCCGACCGAACAAGGTAGCGCACGGCGTTGATTACCTCGCGAAAATCCACCTCGCGTGGACGGCCCCGGCGCCCCGGCTTGGGCATCAGGGGCGCTAGGCGATCCCATTCCTCATCGGCCAAATCACTGGGATAGCGCTTCGTCTTCTTGGCAATCTGGGCCATGCGCCCTCGGCTCTGATGGGTCCACATCCAGAGCCTGAATCAGACGCAGAGCCTCGCGACAACCCCCGCCACCGATTTTCCAAACAGCCTCTTAGCGGATGCGTACGGTTCTGCTGGCGTTTACCGAAAATCACCGAGGAAAAGGCGTCCAAATAATTATTCGCCACCGGACAGTCTTGCTGACGCAATGTCGCTCGAGCCTGACCGGACCGTGATACTCAGTTCTTGTGCGGGACATTTCTTTGGGATTGTGAAAGACCATTCATGCTCGATTTCGCCCGCCAATGGAACATCAACCGCCCCCCCACCACCACCGACACATGCAATATGCCACTTTACTTTAGAAGAAACGGAATCATTGCCTAATTTTAGCGTGTAACGGCCAGTATTCAGAGCAATGTATCGACGTGCAACCGTACGGAGCAACGGATCAGTACTCAAATAATGCAGTACGCTAGCACCGTGAATTTTAACCACCTCTACATCAACGTTTGGGCTTTCGGGATAACGCCAGTCCGAAGGCCCCGGAGCGACGCTTACGGGAGTAAATTCGAGATAATCAACACTTGTACGACCAACAGAACGACAAAATGCGCTCCACAAAACTGTCGCTGACCTCAAATTTCCAGTTGTCACAAGGCTCTCAGTTTGACTTGATAGCCTCAAGCAATCAAATTGGCTATCATGATTTGCCATATGATTTGCCAAGTGTTCAACCGTAGCTACAGGCAAGTTCACCGCAGCCCATAGAAGGAAATCGGTACCCAAATATTTATCATGTGCGATTAACGCGTTCTCGAAAGCAGATACCCCTCCGGGCGCTTCAAGCGTGGCTCGAGTCAGGTCCTTCAGCCAATCGGACCTCTCCCCCAAACGCCACAGACCAACAACACGGTTTGCAGCAACCTGCAGCGTACCCTGTTGCAAGGAAGAAAGAATCACTACTCTCTGCACAAAGCGATCGCGCCAACCGCGGCTTGCGGCGATTTGTAGAGTGCCTGTGGCAGTATCTTCCTTGCCATTCGCGATCAAACCGGCGGCGTACAGTGACAACGCTTCGGCTGGTATGGGGCGCCGCTCGACGAGCGTACGGGCAAGTGCCTCCCCCTCGACAGTATCGCCTCGCTCGAAAGCATAACGGCTAAGGATGCCTAAGGAATCGGCTCGAAACCGGTCCGGAACCAACATTGCGACGGTTAGATCGCCCCTGCCCTGACGATCTAGCTCGACGCCGACCGCCATCAGCGCGATGAAAATGATCAAGGAGTACCAGACAATCGTGAAAACAACCTTGCCTGGCCCGCCACCTACCAACTGTTCATCACTTAGCATCTGAGCCGTAGTTATAATAATTGTAGGTATAGTATTGATAGTCATCGTCACCCACGCGTGGCTGAAAGCGATTCAGCACCACGCCAAGAATATTGGCATCGACAAGCGAAAGGCGGCGCAGCGCGGATTTAACGGCACCACGATGGAAGCCCGACCCATCGATCACAAATAGCACACCGTCAGCATGCCTCGCCAGGATCACCGCATCCGAAAGTCCAAGCAGAGGAGCGGAATCAACAATAACAACATCATACCTCTCTCGCGCCTGTGCAAAGAAGGCGGGCACACTATCTCCCGAAAGGATCAAGGCTGGATCAGGGGGCGTCGGCAGACCAGAGATATAATCAAGGTTTTCAAATTCAGATTGTACCAGAACCTCATCAAAAGTCTTATTACCCGTCAGAAGATCAGTTAGCCCGGCGCGGCCATCCGTTCCCATCTTGCGATGCAGGGTCGGGCGCCGAAGATCCATATCCACCAGCAATACCTTCTTATCCAAACTGGCAATGTCGCGCGCGAGTGTGCGAGCAGTGGTGGACTTGCCCTCTCCTTCACGCGAACTTGTAACGCATAAAACTTTCGGGAGCCCTGTAGATGTCGAGTAGCGAAGGTTCGTGACCAATGAACGGTATGCCTCGCTAATGCCAGATCGCCGGTCGGCGATTTGGTCGTCGACACTTTCCCCCTCCTTCATCTGCGGGATAAGACCGAGCAAACGCATGCTCAACTTACGTTCGACATCGTCTGGTGTTTGCACGGTGTCATCGAAAATCTCACGTAGGAACACAGCTGCCGCAGCAAAAATGAGGCCAAGAATGAATGCAACCGCAAAGCTTATGCTGAGCTTAGGTGAGGCTGGGACGCGTGGAACTTCAGCACGATCGACGATTGTGATGTTATTACTCGAAGCGCCTGCCATCGCACTAATCTGATTGTATCGCGATAGTAGCGTTTCGTAGAGAGTCCGATTGGTATCAGCTACGCGCTTCAATACCGAATACTGCACACCCCGATCTTGTTCACCCAGCGCGTCGTTGCGCAAGGTGTTAACCTGATCGATAAGAGACTTTTCCTTCTCAAGCGCAGCTTGGTAATCGATATAAGCAGTCTTCTTCAGCGTATCGGCAAGCATATTGATTCGCCGATCCAGTTCGGCAATCTGCGCACGCTTTGAGTCCAGAGTAACATAGCCTTCTAGGTGCCGAGACCGCTCTTCAGCCAGTTCGCCTTCAATCTTGGTCTTTGCACCGACGAGTTGTTGGATGGCTTGGTTGGAGTTCACCTCCGGCACACTAAGCGCGGGCTGTTTCGCCAGCGTATTCCACCGATCTTCGGCAGCAATACGATCGGCCACAGCCTTCGACGCCGCATCATTCAACTGCACCAGCTTGTTATTCGTGACGGAGAGCGCCGCTTCTTGCGTTCCGCTGTCGCCTTGGCTAGTGACCCGGATTAAACCCGCCGCACGTGCGTATTGGTTAAGGTCACGCTCGGACTGCGTTAACTTCGCGCGAGCTTCGGAAAGCTGATCGCCGAGAAAACGACGTGCGTAGGCGGAACTCTGGTACTTTTGATTTAAGTTGTATTCGACATAACGGTCGGCGTAGATATTTGCGATTTTCGCGGCTAGTCCCGCATCACGGCTTGTAACGGTGATTGTCGCGATCCGGCTGTCGGATGGAAGTTCAACCTCGATATTGTTGAGCAGCAAATCGACCGCAGCGTCCTGACGCGCCTCCGCCAACCCCCTGCCTTTGAGGCCATCCTCCTCGGGGATCGTTGCCCCAAGCGCTTCAAAGAAGGCCGGCTTTTTGTCGAACCCGCCACTCTGTACGACGTTACGAGCGAGCGAACGGCTCTGAATGATGCCCATTTGGGTTTGTAAAAAGCGATCGGTATCCCATCCAGCTCCAACCTTCTGAAGCTCGCTACCCTCAATGATTTGATCCGCCTGATCCTCAATAAGAACCTGCGCATTCGCCCTGTACTTTGGCGTAATGAGCAGAGTGAGCACGACACCAGCAAGAATGGTCCCCGCCATGATCGTGAGGATCAAAACAATGTTGCGGCGGATAGCCTGAAGGACCGCCTTGAAGACGGCAGCAAAATCAGGACCGTCTGCGACATCCTCGGGATAGCTTCCCGCCACATCCTTGTTCAAACCAACGTTTTGCAAGTCTTTTCCCGCCATAAAGTTGCGACACAACGGATTGCGCCCACAATTAAATCACTTGCACCCTTCGGGGTATTAATGTTCTCTGAACTGCAGCTAGCCTTTTCTTTCTTTCCCTCTGAGCATCAACCCAAGCATTAAAGCAGCCACACACAGCAGCGCTTGACTGCGTAGGGGATAATCAAGAATCGACTGCAAAGCCAAGAGCATAAAACCGGCAAGTGCGGCGACCTGAGGCCCACGGTCTATTTCCCCATGGATGCCACGCCATCCCAAAATGGCGATGAGGGCACCCCAGCAAACAGCAACGGTTACCCCTAGAATTCCCGATTCGAGGGTAGTTTCGAGATATTCGTTGTGCGCGCGTGCAGCGCGGCCAGGGCTCAAACTCTCGAGAGACTCATCCACTTGGAACACTTCATCGAATGTCCCGATGCCGCTCCCCAATGGCCAAAATCTGGCGATAGCCGACTGCGTGTCCCTCCAGATCGCAGGCCGAGCATCTTCCAGCGTATCGAAACGCGACAGACTGTTCTGAATGCGCGCGTTGCCTGCCAAAATACCAAGCACGGCAGCCAGACCTAACAGTGCACCGATCAACGTAAGCGAACGCCAGCGCGGATTGATAAATTCGCCGCGAAAACTCCACATATAGATGGTCAGCATCGAGAGCGGTATGATGGCTAGGGCCATACTCGAACGTGAGCGAGTGAGGAACAGGCCCAATCCAAGAAACAACGCGAGGACCACGCCTATTGCTACAGGCAGCAAGCGGGGGCGAGGACGCCAGAGAATCCCAATTAGAGCACACAGGACGATGTCTATAAAAAGGCCCGCCGTATTGCGGTTTGCGAAAGTCCCCTGCAAATCCTGCGTTCCGGTAGCCTGCGCATAAAACATGAATTCTTGGTTCCCAAGAGCCAATTGCTGGGTGCCGACGAGAACCTCGAATATTCCACAGATGACTAGCACGGCCAGCAGAGCACGACGGTCACTATTTTTCGCCTGAAAGGTAAGAACAAGAATTGCGAATGGAGGCAACAAGGATAGAAAAGCGATGAACGTCCGGGGTGCATTCAACGAAAATGGCATCCAACTTTGTTCTTCGCCAATCAAGGCCAGTGATTGGACTGCCAGATCTCTACCTGGCAGTTGACGCCATATTGAAGGGGGGAGCGGCACGCACTGCAGCGCGGGAATTAGAAGCGTCACCACAACCAATACGACCAACCCACGCGGCGCCCGCTTAAAAAAGGACAGAGCAGCGCGCGCATTAAGCGACAGCGCGGCCAGAGCCGCCAACTGGACTACGAGATTCGCAAGACCAGCACCAGAACCACCTCCACCAAAAACAAAGGCAATGACCACCAATAGCTGGGCTGTTAGGATGCGCGAATTCGACCACAGCAGCTTCATACCCCCGTGCTCCCGCAATGCCTTATGCACGAGCAGACCGCCTTCCGAACGCTTCATCAACCTAAGGGACAGAAAAATCCCGCCCTCGGTAAACCAAGAGCGGGACTTTTATTCGACCTGGAAAAATCAGGAGCCCTTCGACTTGTCGTCGTCGACCGCCTTGTAGATACCGTAGCCCGCTACAGCGGTGCCGACGACCGCAAGGGCAACAACCTCGCCGTCCGCCTTATGCTTGCTACGCACAGCGGTCGACTGGCGCGCGCCATTGCTCGAAACATTTGCGATCGTCCCGGTCGCCGCCGATGCGGTCGCACTCGCATGAGCAGCGATTGGGGAACCGAGCACGCCCGCAGCGGCCATAGCTACTACGAGGACATTCTTGAGCTTCATACAGCTTCCTAAGATTGTTTATGGGCGTGAACGTTCAGGTGCTTTACCGCAACGCACAATGAAACGCAAAACCAAATTCCGCCTATCAGGTTCGTGACCTCTGGCCTGCTGCGGTTTGATGGACACCGAAGATAAGGTTTTTTAGGCTCCTCCCGCTTGGCGTTAAAATTCGATAGGGCTGAGCTCGACTTTGTACGTTTTTGGTCAGGTCCAGGTCCAGAAGATGCTGTTTTCAGCAACGTGGTCGAGTGCTTGATCGAGGGGCAAGACGCATCCGCCCATATCATCGATATTTTCCCATTTTCGCTGGTGTGACCAGTAGCCGAGCCTGACTTCGTCACGCGTGCCGACAGGCTTGAGGCGGGCGATCGGTGCCTCGGTTGCCAGCAGATAGAGATGGTAAGCGCCTTTGTTCTCATACCATCCGACGCCGCCGCCGTTGGCCGCGTCGAACGTTTCGATGCGCAGAATGATTTCCTCGTCTTTCATGGTGCATCCATTGCCGCCGTCAGGTCACAGCATATCCGAGTCACCTCACCGCATGGCAACAGCCTAACCTGTTTTATTCACGGAGGCGGGTGATAGGGTTGGCGGGAGTGGCGTAAGCGATTGCTTTGCAGTAGGAAAATGGGTGTCTAGACCAGTCCTGCAGCGAGGCAATTTATGCCACGGAC
>NZ_BAAILP010000035.1:0-4737 GCF_054589055.1 Novosphingobium sp. 11B
CCGGGACCGCTGGCCGTCTTTAGGAAACGGTCGCCGGCAAGGCGCCCCGATGCGAGGTGGGCTGTTCACGGCCAGCGGTCCCGGATCAAGTCCGGGATGACGAAATGCGCGCAACTGACGTCCGTATAATTATAAAAGACGTTCATGAATGTCTTTTTTTATCGACCGGATTGCGCTACCGATCAGGTTGGCGAGGCCGGAACCCACCGGCCCGCACGGCGTGGGAGAGCGCGATCCAGTGAGACGACCCGGCGCGGACGAACCGACGATGCAGGCGCTCAAGAGCGCCCAGACCCGCGCGCGGCTGATCGACGCGACGATCCGGGTGCTCGTCCGCAGCGGCTATTCGCGCACCACGACGCCGCAGGTGGCGATCGAGGCCGGGCTGTCACGCGGCGCGATGCTGCACCACTTCGACAACGGCGTATCGCTCATCAAGGCGACCATCATGCACCTGCACGAGCGCCGCCTGCGCGCCTTCCGCCGCGCGGCGGAGCGCAGTGCGCTGGATCACGGAGCGATGGTGCGCACGTACTGGAAGCAGATCCAGAAGCCCGCCTTCATCGCCTTCCACGAACTGGCGGTGGCGGCACGTACCAGTCCCGACCTCGCCGCCGTGCTGATGCCGCTGCAGGTGGAGTTCCGCGAGCGGTTCAACCAGCTCGCCGTCCAGCTCTATCCCGAATGGCAGGCCAGCCCGGAGAAGTTCGCGCTGGCCATGGCGATCTCGCAGGCGACGATGGAAGGCATGGCGATCAACCTGCTGACGGGCGCCATGGACGCCGGGCTGGTGGAGCCGGTGCTCGAAGCGCTCGAAACCCAGCTCCACGCCCTCAGGCCGCAGGATCAGGCCGCATGAGCAAGACCCCAGCGAATGCCCCGCCGCAGCAGTTCGTGGAACACCGGGTAATTCCACGAGCAGCGCTGCGGATGGGGCCAGAACGGGCTTACCGGCAGCAGGTCGTAGTGACCCCGGCAATGGCCGAGCGTCAGGTAGAGGATCGCACCCTCGCCGACCTTGCGCTCGTAGAGCACGGGCACTTCCGCCTCGTCCCAGTCGGCATCGCGGAACTCGTCGCAGCGACCGGTGAAGCTGGTGTGCAGCAGCACGTCGATGTCTGCGGTGCGGTGCGTCAGGTAAAGCTCGTCCTCGACCCGGAAGTCGCGCAGCCCTTGCGTCATCTCGTGATCGCCCCGGGTGACGAAGACCTTGAACGGCGCGATCGGCGGATGGCCGGCGAAACGCGTGCCGAGCAGGCCGGTGAAGGTGGGCACCTCGTCCGGGGTATCGACCACGCCGTCCGCGCCGAAGCGCAGCACCGCGTTGGTCCCGTGCAGCGCCAGCCAGCGCCCACCGCGCGCCAGGAACGCCTCCAGCGCGGCGACTTCCTCGCCGCGCGTCGGCACCAGATCGCAGGTGTAGGTGATCAGCAGGTCCGCCGCCGCAAGGCTCGCCAGATCGGCGTAGTCGGAGGCCACCGAGGCGCGGATGCGCGGGGTTTCCGCCAGCAGCTTGAGCAGTTCGAGGCGGGCATAATCGATGTCGTGGAACTTCCCCGCGGCGATCAGGTGGACCTTCATTCCGGCAAACTCCCCTCACGTGTGTGCGTGTATGCGCCCGAGCGTAAGGCTCGCCGCAGCCGCGTCCAAGCATCGAAATTCAGGCCGCAGCGCGGTCGCTTCATCATCGGAGAATACGAATGAGCGGTAAGGGCAAAGGCCCCCTCGCAGGTGTCAGGGTGCTCGATCTCACCAGCGTGCTGATGGGGCCTTACGCGACGCAGATCTTCGCCGATCTGGGCGCGGACGTGATCAAGGTGGAGAGCCCCTCGGGCGACACCACGCGCTTCATCCCGCCGGGGCCGGACGCCTCGCGCGGGGCGATGTTCCTCAACGTCAATCGCGGCAAGCGCTCGATCGTGCTCGACCTCAAGCAGGGCGAGGCGCGCGCCGCGCTGCTGAAGATGGCGGAAAGCGCCGACGTGTTCATCCACTCGATGCGTTCCAGCGCGATCGGGCGGCTCGGGCTGGACTATGCGGCGCTGAAGGCCGTGAACCCGAAGATCATCTACGCCAATCTCTACGGTTTCGCGCGGAGCGGCCCGTACCGCGACTATCCCGCCTACGACGACATCGTGCAGGCCGCCTCGGGCATCGTCGACCTGCAGGCGCGCCTCTCGGGCGGCGAGCCGACTTATGCCGCGACGGTGATCGCCGACAAGGTGGCGGGCCTCACCGGCGCCTACTCGGTGATCGCAGCGCTCTATGCGCGCGAGAAGACCGGGATCGGGCAGGAGATCGAGGTCCCGATGTTCGAGACGCTGGTGTCCTTCGCCATGGTCGAGCATTTGTGCGGCTCGCTCTTCGTGCCGCCCCAGGGGCCGCCCGAATACCCCCGCGCCACCTCGGAAGCGCGGCGCCCCTACCGCACGGCGGACGGCTACATCGGCGTGATGATCTACAACGACAAGCACTGGCGCGCCTTCTTCGATGCGCTGGGCAACCCGGAGTGGTCGCAGGACGCCATGTTCGCCTCGATGCGATCGCGCACGCAGAACATCGGCACCGTGCTGGCGAAGGTGGCCGAAGTGATCGAGACGCGAACGACCGAGGAATGGGTGGAGCTGTTCCGTCAGGCCCACATCCCCGCCACCGCGATCAAGAGCCTGACCGACCTGCTCGACGATCCGCATCTGGTCGAAACCGGCTTCTGGCAGGAGCGCGAAACGCCCGAGGGCACCCTGCGCTTCCCCGGCATCCCGACGACTTTCTCCGAAACCCCCGGCGCCATCGGCGATCCCGGCCCAGCGCTGGGCGGCGAGAGCCTCGACGTCCTGCGCGAAGCGGGTTTCTCGGCCGAGGAGATCGCCGATCTCCAAGCGCGGGGCGCGGTAAGGACGGCGGCATGAGCCCCGAAACCCATTGGCGCACGGCGCTGGCGGAAGGTCGCCTGCTGCTCCAGCGCGCGGAGGATGGCAGCGCGGTGTTCCCCCCGCGCCTCGCCGCACCGGGCAGCGGCGGGCCGCTCGAATGGTTCGAGGCATCCGGGCGCGGCCGGGTCTACACGCTCTCGTGGATCAACCGGAAGCCGCCCGCCGAGCCCTATCACGTCGCGCTGATAGACCTCGACGAAGGCGCGCGGCTGATGAGCCGGGTGGAGGGCGTGACGCCCGAAACGCTGGCCATCGGGATGCGTGTGGAAGCGTTCGTCGATCACGACGGGGATGCATCGCTGCTGCTGTTTCGGGCCGTGGAGGGGGCATGATGGCCCACCCCGCTGCGGCCCACCCCGCTGCGACTAGGGCCTGCGGCCCAAGTCTCGCTCCCCTCCCGCAAGCGGGAGGGGGAGGACAGTACGACGAACGCCTTCCCGCAAGCGGGAGGGCCGGGAGGCTTGGCGGTTTACCGCCTAGCCGGACGGGGTGGGCACAGCGCCACTCCCCAAACCTCAAGGCATACGCATGACCGACACCTTCCCTCGCGCCCGCACCGCCATCGCCGGCCTCGCCACCTTCGGCATCGGCGAGACGCCTGGATACAGTTCGATGGAACTGACCGCGCAGGCCGCCCTCCTCGCCGTCGCCGATGCCGGGCTGACGCTGGCTGACGTCGATGCCCTGTTCATCTGCCAGCCCGATGACTTCTTCGCAGGGCTCTCCTTCGCCGAATACCTCGGCCTGCAGCCGCGCTATACCGACAACAACCGTACCGGCGGCTCGGCCTTCATGAGCCACATGGCAGTGGCGGCGATGATGCTGGAGGCGGGCTACATCGACTGCGCGCTGATCGCCTACGGCTCCAACCAGCGCAGCAACGGCGGCAAGCTGGCGACGAAAATAACCAATAATCAGTGGGATGCGCCTTACGCGCCCATATTCCCGCTGACCGGCTATGCGCTGGCGGCAGCGCGTCACATGCACGAATACGGCACCACCCGCGAAGACCTCGCCGCCGTGGCGCTGGCCGCAAGGGCCTGGGCGCAGACCAACCCCGAGGCTTTCGCCAAAGGCCCGCTGTCGCTGGAGGAGTGCCTTGCCGCCCGCATGATCAGCACCCCGATCTCGGTGCGCGACTGCTGCCTCGTCACCGACGGCGCCGCGGCGATCGTGATGACCCGCACGTCCCGCGCCCGCGATCTTGCGAAACCGGCCGTGCCGCTGCTGGGCGCGGCTGCTGCGACGTGGTGGAACTCGATCGCGCAGGCCAAGGACGTGACCGTCACCGCCGCCAGGGAGTCCGGCGCGCGGGCGATGGCGATGGCGGGAGTCTCTCCCTCCGACATCCGCACCGCGCAGCTCTACGACGCGTTCACGATCAACACGATCCTGTTCCTCGAGGACCTCGGTTTCTGCCCCAAGGGCGAAGGCGGCCGCTTCGTCAGCAGCGGCGCCATCGCACCGGGCGGCAGCCTGCCGGTGAACACCAACGGCGGCGGCCTCTCGTGCTGCCACCCGGGGATGTACGGCCTCTTCGCAGTGATCGAGGCCGCGCGCCAGATCCGGGGCGAGGCGGCGAACCAGCTTTCCGGCGTGGACGTGGCGCTGGCGCACGGCAACGGCGGCACCCTGTCGAGTCAGGCGACGGTGGTGCTGGGAAGCCTGGCTACCTTGTAAGTCGGAATGCGTCGTCGTCCCGGACTTGATCCGGGACCGCTGGCCGTGAACAGCCCACCTCGCGTCAGGACGTCTCACGGCCAGCATTCGCCTCAAGAATTGCCAGCGGTCCCGGATCAAGTCC
>NZ_BAAILP010000036.1:0-6974 GCF_054589055.1 Novosphingobium sp. 11B
GCGTGACACGGTTCATGTAGGCCCAATGGTCGAGCGCCCGAGGGATAATTTCCGGGCCGTTGTCCACCCTGATCTTGGCAGGTGCGCCGCCGCGCTCGAACAGCAGGCGATCCATGACGGCGGCCACCTGCTCGCCCTTGATCCCTGATCGACACGGATCGCCAGGCACTCACGGGTGAGCGAACGGCGCAGCTGCGCGGTTCTCCGTTTCGATCGCAAGATGCACTGCTATCGGTCGATCCGAAGCGACCAGGCGCCGCTCAGGAACAGGATCAATGAGATCGCGGCGACCCGCGTGCGCTATGGCCATCGCCGTATCCATGTACTGCTTCGGAGCGAAGGCTGGCCGGTCAACGTGAAGCGGGTACATCGCCTTTACCGATTGGAAGGCCTTAATTTGCGGGCAAAAAGGCCTCGCCGGCACGTCATGGCCGCGCGGCGGGTGGAGCGGCCGCTGCCCTCGCACAGGAACGAAGTCTGGGCGAGGGACTTCGTATCCGATGCCCTGTTCAATGGTAAGCGCTTCCGCGCTTTGACCGTCGTTGATGGCCTACATGCTCGCGCCGTCGATCGTATGGTCAGTGGATCGAGTTCGTGGTCCCACATCAGCCGGGCGTCGGCGCCGCCCAGGTCTGGAACTTCCTCGAAAGCGCAAGCCCCAATTCGCCGTTGCTGTGCTGTCGACGATGACCTCGATTTTGCCTTCGCGAATAACCTCTCGCTTGCGGGCCGGAGCGGCCACGCAATAGTCGGCCCGGCGGCGCAGCACCTCCCATGCAAATACGCGGGGGCGGATACAACCGCTGGGTCAGGTAGGTCGCGCGCGACAAGCTGAGGGCGAGCTATCGACAAAGCTGGACATGCCATTGGCCGTTCTCCTCGAATCTGCGAGAGAACCAGTGGACACCCTTGCTTTGTGATACTTCGTTTAAACCGCTGAATATTGGCAAAATTCGCCCGAAAAGGCAGATGAAAAACAAGGGGACGTCGTGCCCTCGCTAAAATTTGGCGGTTCGCCCGCATCATGCCGGCGGATTCGCCCCGGTCTTGTTTATGCGAAACAGGCGATCTGGATGGGGGCGGGTGGTGGAACACCTCAACGAGCAAGGGTCCGCTGCTTCAGAATGGGCCTGCAGCCGACAACCCCGGCCAATGGCGCGCTCCTATGCCGCGGTACCCGCGCCGCCTTCCCTAACCGCATTGGTAATCCATGGCAATGCGGTTAGGGAAGGCATGCGCCCTCTCACCGCCGGACTGCGGCGCGCAGCGTTTCGAGCAAAGCCGTTGAAAAAAATCCCAGGCCGTCGCCGGCCAGCCCAATGAGGTCAACCGTTGCAGATTACAGGAGCGTGGTCTGGCAGCATACATAAGGTGTAAGGCCCACCGCCTCTCTGCCTGATTGCACAAGCAAAATTAACGGCTTTCAGCTACCTCGGTGTGGCTCAGGTCCCCGGTGTCATGCCGCTCGATACTCTGGGCCTGAATGATACCGGGTTGGCTGTCCGACTTGACTGCAGTGCTGCTCTTTTCCTTGCCCGACAATGCGTGAACGTACTGCTCCAGCCAGTGCAGGACGTCGTGGTCTTTGACGGAACCAAGCAATGCCGCGTGGCGGCGTTTGCGTTCGTTCAGCGGCATATCCAGGGCGCGGCTGATCGTCTCGGCGACATGTTCCACCGAGTGCGGGTTGACCAGCAGGGCGTCCTTGAGTTGGGTGGCCGCGCCGGCAAACTGTGAAAGGATCAGCACGCCGGGATCCTCCGGATCCTGGGCAGCCACGTATTCCTTTGCCACAAGGTTCATGCCGTCGCGCAGTGGCGTCACCAACCCGACATTTGCCGCGCGATAGAAGCCTGCAAGTTCAGCCCGGGAATAGCCCCGGTTAACGTACCGGATGGGTACGAAATCGACATTGGCATGAGCGCCGTTGATGTGCCCTGTCTTTCGCTCGAGGTCCTCGCGAATCTGCTGATAGCTTTCAACGTCGCCCCGACTTGGCGGCGCGATCTGGAGCAGGACTGCCTTTCCCGCCATATCGGGGTGATCGGAAAGAAAACGGCTGAAGCTCTCGAAGCGCTCACCCAGCCCCTTGGAATAGTCCAGTCTATCGACGCCAATGAGAATTTTCCGGCCTCTGACGCTATCTCGGAGCCGTTGGTGCGCTTCCTTGGCAACCTCGCTCTTCGCGGCTTGCGAGAATTCGGCGTAGTCGATCCCGATGGGAAAGGCGCGGGCGATCACGCGCCGGCCCTGGTATTCGATCGAATTGTCGAGGTTGACCGTCAGACCCATTTCCTTCTGGACATAATGCAGGAAGCTTTCGAGCCATTCGGTCGTTTGCAGGCCAATGACGTCGTATTCGAGCATCGATGCGACGAGGCGCTCATGGAAGGGCAGCGACGCCAAAAGCCGGGTTGGCGGCCACGGGGTGTGCAGGAACAGGCCGATGCGATTCTTGATGCCCTTGCGGCGCAAGATTGAGCCCAGCGGAAGCAGATGGTAGTCATGCACCCAGACGAGATCATCGTCGGCGATCAAAGGGTAGACCGAATCCGCAAATCGCTCATTGACGCGCTCATAACCTTCACCGAAATTGCGATCATATTCTGTTAGATCAATTCGGTAGTGAAATAACGGCCAAAGAGTTCTGTTGGCGTAGCCATTATAGTACTCTTCCACATCTTGTGCTTCGAGGTCGATTGTCGCGGTTGTCACGCCCTCATTGCGTTGCATATCGAGGTGGCCCGTAAATTCCTCTGTTTCCTGACCGGACCAGCCAAACCAGATGCCGCCATGTTCGCGAAGCGCCGAATTCAAGGCGACAGCAAGACCACCTTGCGCCCCCGCCGCGCCTGCGGCGCTTGGCACGCTTACGCGGTTCGAGATGACGATCAATCGGCCCATGTTCTGTCCTTCGTATTACGCGTCGCACCTTTCACACGTTCCCATCGAACGCTTGAGGGCTCGCAGCAGCTGCGGGTAGTTTGTGCGCGTTAACGCCAGTCCCGCCACGACCGGGACAATTGCCCGGCGCAATTTATGATACCTACCAGCGAGTAGGTTTGGGGAAAGTTCCCCCAAAGCTCTGAGGTTTCGAAATCCATATCCTCGGAAAGCAGGCCGGAGCGCGTGCGGTGAGCCAGCATCGCTTCGAAAAGTCGCCGGGCCTCCTCATCCTCTCCGCTGCGGTGAAGCGCCTCGATCAACCAGAAGGTGCAGATGTTGAAAGCTGTCTCGGGAAGCCCGAAATCGTCTTCGCTGTCATAGCGCAGCATGTGCTCGCCTCGGCGCAAGGCCTTCTGAACGGCTTTCAGGGTTGCGCGGAACCGTGGATCTTCGGGAGGCAGATAGCGCAGTTCCACAATCTGCAGCAGGCTCGCGTCGAGTTGTGACCCGCCGAAACTGGCCGCGTAATGACCGCCTGCGTCATGACCTTCCACTTCGTGCCACGCACCCGCGTCAATGTTGGCACGTATGGTGTCCGCCCGGTCGCGCCAGAAGGCAGCGCGATCGTCCAGACCCAGGTACTGCGCGGCGTTGGACAGGCGGTCGCACGCGGCCCAGCTCATGACGCTGGAATAGGTGTGGACCGCAGTTCGGGTGCGCAATTCCCACAGCCCGGCATCGGGCATGTCGTGGGTTTTCCATGCCATTTCGCCGACCTGCTCGAGGCTGCGGAAATCGTCCTCGTTGGCGATGCGCAGCAGGCGCTGGTCGAGGAATCCCTGGATCGAAGGCAGCACGATCTGGCCGTAGCAGTCGTTCTGCACTTGGTAATAGGCTGCGTTCCCGACGCGTACCGGGCCGGTGTTGCGATACCCCGGCAGATCGGCAGCCTCCCATTCGATGATCTCCTTGGCCCCGCTGACCGCATAGAGAGGCTGGACGACCCCGTCAGGTGCATCGGCAACGATGTTGCGCAGATAGGCTAGGTACTTCTCAAGGACGTCCAGGGCACCGAGATGGTTGAGGGCCTGAACCGTGTAGTAGGCATCGCGGATCCAGCAATACCGGTAGTCCCAGTTCCGCTGGCTGCCCGGCGCTTCGGGGATGGAGGTCGTCAAGGCCGCGACGATCGCGCCGGTTTCCTCGTGCTGGCACAGCTTGAGCGTAATGGCTGCGCGGATTACCGCATCCTGCCAGTCGAGCGGGGTGGCAAGACCGCGCACCCACAGGCGCCAGTAATTGCCGGTCCGCTGGAGCATCGCCTCAAGATCGTGCTCGATGTTGCCAGAAAACGGCTCATCCGGGCCAAGGAAGAAGTGCAGGGGCTTTTCCAGGCGGAACCAACGCTCGTCGAGCACGTAGCCTACCGGCGCATCAGTGGTCAGGCGCAGGGAATTGCGCTCCACCAGATAACGAATGTGGTTCGAACCCTGCGTGATCGGGGCGAGTTTCGCGCCATAACCGCTCATCGGCGTGAGGATGGTGCGAATGCGCGGGGCTCCGGATACGGGCCGGACGATGCGCGCGAAGGCAACCGGGCGGTACATCCGGCCAGATCGTTCGAAGCGGGGCGCGAAATCGTAGATTTCCACTGCCCCTCCGCTCGCGTCTTCAAGTCGGGTCACGAGGATGGGGGTATTGCGCAGATAATGTTGCTGGACGGAGACTTGGTTCTCCAGCTCGAAGCGCCAGGTGCCGGCATCTTGCCCGCCATCTCCGCGAAGCAGGGCGCAGAACGTGGGATCTCCGTCGACGCGCGGGACACAGCCCCAGACGATGGCGCCTGACTCGTCGATGAGGGCGCTGACCTGGCAGTTGCCGATCGGCCAGAGTTCCAGCGAAGTCGGTACGGGCGACGTCATGGGCGGAAATCTCCTTTATGAACGGTCTGGAGGCCGGCCTGCAGCCATCTGTGCACATCGGCGACGCTGTCGAGGCGAGAAGTGGCCGCGGTGGGGCGAGGGGGGCCAACCAGCACGCCGTGGCCATCGTACCGGCGCACGGCCGCGAATGCGTCCTCGTCGGTCACGTCATCCCCGATAAAGGTCGGGATGGCGCCCTCGAACGCTGGAAGGTCCATGAAGCGCGATACCGCAGAGCCCTTGTCCGACCCGGGCATCGTCACTTCGATCACCTGCTTGCCGTGCTTGATGGTCAGGCCGAACTGGGCGGCCAGACCTTCTGTCGAGGCACGAAGATCGTGGAGGACTTCAGGATGATGGCGATAGTGGATTGCCGCGCTGAATGGCTTGGGTTCCACCAGAAGTCCCCCGTTTGCCCGGGCGAAGCGGTCGAGCTCGTCAACAACGGCACCGGGAAGCGGGGCGGCGAGGGGCTGGATAGCGGCACCTGCCGCGGGCCGGAATTCACCGCCGTGCGATCCTGCGATGGCCAGGCTGATCGGCCCCAGCAACGCCTCGAGGGCTGCAATAGATCGGCCGGTGACGATCGCCAGGCGCCCGCCGAGCTTACGGGAAAGTGCGACGAGAAGCGCAGGCAGGCATTCGGCTACGATGACGTGGTCCGGGTGATCGGCTATCTCGACCAGGGTCCCGTCGAAATCGAGGAAAAGGGCCGTCGATTGCGAAAGCCTGAGGCGAGGCGGCGGGCCGAGGACAGTATCATTGGTAAAAAGGGAGGCTCGATGCGCCGCCTGTGACGGGCCGTCGCTCGATTTGATCATCTATATTTCAGCCTTGCACCAAGTTCATGCCCTTCTTGAAGGGCTGCCAGATGGTTCAATCACATGCTGCGCCGCAATTGGTCACCGGTCAACCAACGAGCCGCCTTTGTGTTCCCGTCCAATCTGACGGAGCAGAGGTATTTAGTTGTGCCCTGTTGCATCGCAGCACGCTCCGGCTATTACCGGTTTTTCCAGGGTATTCTGCATCCGTGAGTGACCGTTCGGCCATGTCCATAATCGTACCGGTAATTCTCTGCGGCGGTAGCGGCACGCGCCTGTGGCCACGCAGCCGGGCCGCGATGCCCAAACCGTTCCTGCCGCTGGTCGGCGACAGCACCCTGTTCGAAGCGGCGCTGGCCCGCTGCCCGGGTTCCGGAGGCTTTGCGGCGCCGGTCGTGGTGACCGGCCACAAGCACCTCGCCCATGTCGAGGCGCAATTGGGCGCGGTCGAGGGGGCGCAGGTGATCGTCGAGCCTTCGGCGCGCAACACCGCCGCCGCCATCGCGCTCGCTGCCTGCCGCCTGCCCGAGGACGCGGTGATGCTCGTGTGTCCGAGCGATCACCACATCGGCAATACCGAGGCTTTCGCGGTCGCCGCGGCGTCTGCGGCGAAGCTGGCGGAGCAGGGATGGCTGGTGTCCTTCGGCATCGAGGCGACGGCGCCCGAGACCGGCTTCGGTTATCTCAAGCGCGGCGAGGCCATCCCCGAGCACGGCGGTTTTCGCACCGCGCAGTTCGTCGAGAAGCCGGATCTGGAGCGCGCCAAGGCGTTCCTTGCCGAGGGAATCTACGCCTGGAACGGCGGCATCTTCGCGTTCCGGGTGAAGGACTTCCTCGCCGAACTGACCGCGCACCGGCCCGACGTCGCCGCCAGCGTCGCTGATGCGGTGGCGAAGGGCGCCGAGGACGGCCAGCGCTTCCATCCCGACGCGGCAACCTTTGCCGAAGTGCCCAGCGTCTCGGTCGACTACGCGGTGATGGAGAACACCACCTGCGCGGCGATGGTGCCCGCCGACATGGACTGGTCCGACATCGGCAACTGGCAGGCGCTGCACGAGGCGCTTGAGACCGATGCGGACGGCAATTCGGTGCGCGGTTCGGGCACGGTCGAGATGGTCGATTGCCGGGGTGTGCTGGTCGACAGCGACGGTCCGCGCGTCTCGGTGATCGGGCTGGAGGACGTGATCGTCGTCGTCGATGGCGATGACATCATGATCACTACCGTTGCCGGCGTGCAGAAGGTGGGCAATCTTTCCGGCGCCAGGAATCAGTGAGTATTCGCCGATGACCGACGCCCGCGCTTCCTCCTCGCTGCCGATCCGACAGGTCGAGAAGCCCTGGGGCC
>NZ_BAAILP010000038.1:0-44529 GCF_054589055.1 Novosphingobium sp. 11B
GACAAGCTCAGCCTGAGCGGGATTCATAGCCCAATCTATCAAAGCCGCTCAGGCTGAGCTTGTCGAAGCCCCGGGAGGCGTGCGCAAATCAGTTCTGCTGCACATCCTGTGGATGATGCGGCACCAGGATCAGCGTCTTGCCCTCGACGCGCCAGCTGGCGAGCCGCGACAGCAGGTTCATGCCGATGACATTGGCGTCACCGAGCCCCGGCGCCACCACCGCGTCGATCTCGCGCGCGACGACGCTGCCCATGCGCAGTTCGTCGATTACCGCCAGCTGGGCCTCCACTGTTCCGTTAGCCGTGCGCATCAGCACCGACCGGTTGAGCGGATTGGCCTTGAGCCCCGCCTCCTGCGCCGTAGCGGGCGAGATCGCCGTCAGCGTCGCGCCGGTATCGACGAGGAAATCGCGCTTCACGCCGTTGACCGTGGCGCTGATCCAGAAGTGCCCGTCCGGCTGCATCGGCACCCGCGTCTCGCCGCCCGCGACGCTCTGACGCTCGATGCCGAACTGAGGCAGGGCGAAATCGGTGCCGGTGGTCAGGCGCGTGACTTGCGCGATCGTCAACAGCATCGCGGCGAGCAGGCCAAGGTTACCCACTCCCCGCAGCAAACCGCCGAGGAGTGGTAGCGGCCGACGCAGCATTCCGCCGATCACGCTCGCGACGATGCCCGCGAAGGCAAGCGCCAGCAACGGCTGCCCGGCAAGGAAGTTCAGGATGTCGGCAAGGTCCATGGTCGATGGGTCTATCATACTGCAGCTTTCGCGGCGCTGACTGCGTCGTCCGGGCCCAGTGCGTCTTTAGGCGAGGGCGGGCGGCAAGCAAGGCGCGCGAGGCGACGTAAGTTGGGCCCGGATCAGGTCCGGGGCGATGGGGTTTTCGGCGTCAGAATGAGGCGGTTGCCCTCAACCCGCCAGGCTGCCAGCTGCGAAAGTAAGTTCATGCCGATGACGTTGGTATCGACCTCGGTGTCGGGGCCGATGGCGACAGTCAGGGCATTCGCCTCGATCCCGCCGAAGCGCAGCGAATCCGCCGTGCCGCGCCGAGCGACGATCGAGCCGTTGGCGGTCTCCAGGATCATGCCGCGATCCTCCGGATCGGGCTGGATGCCGACCCTTTGCGCTACACGCTGCGAGACGCCCGTATACGTAGCCCCGGTGTCGATCAGGAATTCGACCGGCTCGCCGTTCAGTTGCGCCTCGACCCAGAAATGCCCGTCTGCGCGCATGGCGACGACGGTTTCCTTGCCGACGATCTCTGCCGGGCGGGTGGCGTCGAGCCAGAGCGCCGCCTCTGACCGGCCGTTGTGGCCAGCCAGTTCCGCTACCGTGAGCAGCAGCGCGGCGATCAGGCCGAGGTAGGCGCAGTTGCGCATAATCCGCCCCAGCCGGGGGTTCCCCGCGGCAATCATACCGGCAGCGACCGCGAGCAGGATCGCCGCGATCGTCAGCGACAGCAGCGGCTGCCCGATCAGGAAGCCGGTCAGCTCGTCGAGATTCACGCCAGCGGTTCCTCCGCCAGAACCTCGTCGAGCAGGACATCGACGCGCTCGCCTTGTGGGAAGCCTTCGGCGATCCAGCGGTCTTCGACCCGGCGTAGAATACGCGCCACATCAGGCCCTGCGCCTACCCCGCGTGCGACGATCTGTCCGCCCTTGAGCGGCATCGCCGGTATTTCCCAGCCTGCGAGTGTCGAGACGTCCGCGCCTGCGATCAGCAGTCGATCCAGCGCGCGGTCCCGTCCGAGACGATAGGCGAGCGCACGCGGCTCTCCGGGCGATCCCTCACGCGCGGCGGCGAGGGCGAGGCGCTTCTTCTGTGCTGCGGAAAGGCGGAATCGCGCGGCGACCTGCTCGGCCAGTGTGGGTTGCGGCGGCAGCAGCGCTGCCAGTCGGCGGATCGCCTCGGGCGCGATGCCTTGCATGCGCTCGGCCGCGACGAGCACGGCGAGGGCGTCCGGATCGGCCTCCGGCAAGATGACCTCGAGTACACCGAGTTCGCGCATCCGCTGTACCGTCGGCGCCGGATCGGGAAGGCCGAGCAGGTTCATCGTCTCCATGCCCACCCGCTCGCGCGAGAGGCCCTTGAGCGTCGCAGCCAGTTCCGAGCAGGCGGCTTCCGCTTCGGTATCCGCAGGCGAGGAGCCGAAGCGGGCCTGGAAGCGGAAGTAGCGCAGGATGCGCAAGTGATCCTCGCGGATGCGCTGGCGGGCATCGCCGATGAAGCGCACGTGGCGGGCAGAGAGGTCGGCGAGGCCGTCGAACCAGTCGTGGATTTCGCCGCCGTGCGGATCGGCGTAAAGTGCGTTGATCGTGAAGTCGCGCCGAGCCGCATCCTTGCGCCAGTCTTCGGCGAAAGCCACGGTGGCGCGGCGGCCATCGGTCGAGACATCGTGGCGCAGCGTGGTGATCTCGACCGGGCCGTGGGGGAGCACGGCGGTCACCGTGCCGTGTTCGATGCCGGTGGGGACGTTGCGGATGCCGGCGGCATCGAGGCGCTCGATCACCGCCTCTGGCAGAAGCACCGTGGCCATGTCGATGTCCTTGACCGGCAGGTCCAGCAGCGTGTCGCGCACGGCGCCCCCGACGTAGCGGGCATTGCCCTCGCCCAGCGCGGCGACGAGACCGAGGAGGTCTTCGCGGTGCATCCACGGCGCATTCAGGGTCTCAGGCATTCGAGGATCTTTCGAGCCAGTTCAGGCGACCGGCAAGGTTGTGGAGGATAGCCCCGGTGACACCCCAGATGACGTGGTCCTGGCGGGTGTCGTTCCAGACGATCTCGATGAAACTGTGGCGACGCCCCTCGAACTCTACATTGCGGGTCGCCTGGTTGGCGGGATCGAGCACGAAATCGATCGGAACCTCGAACCACTGCGCGACTTCGGCGGGGTTGGGCCTGATTTCGAGATCGGGGGGGACGATCCCGACGACCGGCGTGATCTCGTAGCCGCTGCCGGTGCGGTAGATGTCGCTGGTACCGATGACGCGGACGTCGCCGGTGCGGATGCCGAGTTCCTCGTTCGCTTCACGAAGGGCTGCCTCGACGGCATCTTCGCCGGGGTCGATGCGGCCGCCGGGAAAGGCGATCTGGCCCGGGTGCGCGCGCATGTTCGAAGGCCGATGGAGCAGCAGTATACCGGGACGCTCGCGCTCGGTTATGGCGATAAGCACGGCGGCGGGGGTGAACCGCGCAATGTCGTGGATGCGCGGATCGCTCCACAGGCGCGGCGGCGCGTCGGCGTGGCCCGCCTCGAGGCGGCGAGAAACCTTATCGTACAATGCGCTCATGCGGGGACCAGCGCGAAGCGGGCGCCGTTGCTCGTTACCGACAGATCGTCGTTTTCCAGCGCGATCTCCGCCAGTTGCGCATAAGTGCTGCGATTGAGCCTCGCACGGGTGCCATGGCGGACCGCGACGTACAGCGCGGGTGTCTCGGTATCGCCCTCCGCCGTGATCGGGTGGTCCGGCCCTGCAATAACGAGGTCGTCGGTGTTCAGGCGGAAGGCGAGGGTGCTGCCCTCGCGCTTGACGTCGATGGCGATGAACGCCGCATCCTCGACCTCGATGGAGAGCTTCTGGACCGGCGTGACCAGCCAGTGCTGCCCGTCTGCGTCACAAGTCAGCAGCGAGGCGAAGGCGCGGACCATCGCCGGGCGGCGAACCTCGCCGTCCTGATGAAACCAGCGGCCGTCGGCGGCGATGCGCATCTCGCTGTCGCCGGTCTCGGCGGGCGACCACTGATCGACCGGCGGGAGTTTGCGCGCGGCGACCAGCCTGGCCACCTCGTCCAGGCTCAGCGCGGCAAGTTCGGGGGGAGGTTCATAAGGCATCGTCTCGCGATGCCAGATAGGGCCTCGCGCGCCAAGGTCCAGTGTGGCTCGTGGTGCCGCAAGCTCAACTGCGACCCTGCGCGTTCAGCGGAGCCAAGGACCGAGCATGCCGCGCTCGGGCAGAACGGCGATGTTGGCGCAGCGCACCAGCAGACGGCGCCGTTCGAACGGTCCGGGCAGTTCCCAGCCCTCGGTGCCCTCGTTGGAAAAGCCCCAGAAGCGGCCGTAATACTCGGGATCGCCGATCATGACCTGCGGCAGCGGCGCGCGGTCGTCGATGCTGGCCATGCTGGTCGACATCAAAGCCTGACCATATCCCATGCCCTGATGGCCGGGCATCACCGCGACCGGGCCGACCATGATCATCGGGAAGGGACGCCCTTCGGGCGTGTTGAGCGCGACCGGCCAGCACTGGATCGTGCCGACCAGCATCTCGGAGGCGTCGAGCGCGGCAAAGCTGAGCGCCGGCAGCCAGTCCGTGCCTTCACGTACTTTGTAGGCCGTACGCTTGTGGCGCTCCGGCTCGAACGCGGCGTCGAGCAGCGCTTCGACGAGCGCGGGATCGACATTGTCGAGCGGAATGATCGTGGCGGCTTCGGAATGGATCTGGGTCATGGCGCGCGCGCGATAGGTGGCGCGCTGCGGTTTGTCGATTCAATTCGGGTTTTCACCCCGCCGGGGTGAGCCTCAGCAGGTGGCCGCTTTCGGGGCCTTCGCCATCCTCCAGCAGCCAGATCGCGCCGTCCGGGGCCTGCCGGATTTCGCGGATACGGTTGTCCATTGGATAGCGGGCCTCCTCGGTTGCCTTGGTGCCGTCGATCGAAACCCGCACGAGGCCGGTGGCGACCAGACCCGTGATGATCGCCTGCCCCTTCCATCCGGGGAAGAGGTCTCCGCTATAGAAGATGAAGTCGCCCGGCGCGATCACGGGATTCCAGCTGATTGCAGGCTGCGCGAGATCGGGGCGCGTCGAATTGCGCGGGATCGGGCGGCCGTCGTAATGATCGCCGTCGGAGACCAGAGGCCAGCCATAATTGGCGCCCGGTTTGACGAGGTTCAACTCGTCGCCGCCGGCGGGGCCATGCTCCAGGTCCCACAGCCGGCCCTGCGCATCGAAAGCCAAGCCGAGAATGTTGCGGTGGCCGTAGGACCAGATCTGGTTGGTCGGCGTGGGTTTGTCGGCCCAGGGATTGCCTGGAGCCGGCGTGCCGTCCGGCAGCAGGCGCAAGACCTTGCCGAGGTTGGTGCCGAGATCCTGTGCGGGCGTGAATTTCTGCCGCTCTCCGGACGCCACGAACAGGTACTTGCCGTCGGGCGAGAAGCGCAGCCGGTGCGAGTAGTGACCGCGCCCGGCAACCTTGGGCGTCTGGCGCCAGATTACCTTGAGGTTCTGCAGCGCACATTGGGTTGCCGTACTACAGACGAGGTCGGCCTTGCCTACTGCCGCGCCGCGCGTGTCGCCCGGTCCGGCTTCAGCCCAGCTAAGGTACACGATGCGGTGGTCCAGCGTGGTTCCCGTCTGGCCCGGCGCAAACACGAAGTCGCCGAGGCCGCCCTGGCCGCCGTAATCGACCTTGGGAACGCCCTTCACTTCACTGATGCGACCGTCCGGCGTGCGCAAACGGATCGTACCCTTCTTTTCGGTCACGACCAGCGTTCCGGTGCCTTCGTCGAAGGCCATGGCCCAGGGTTCGTCGAACTGCGCGAGCGTTTCCACCTTGAAGGGCGTGCCGGCTTCGGAGGCAGGCGCCTTTTCCCCGGTGGCGGCATTGCCGCAGCTTGCGAGTGTCAGCGCCAGCGGCGATAGGGCGAAAAGGAGACGTCTTGCGAACATGCCGAGCCCAATGCTTGCACCTTTCACGAGTTCCCCAAAGGAGACTTCGGCAATTAAACGTTACGTGATCGGTGTCGACGAGGCCGGTCGCGGCCCGCTTGCAGGGCCGGTTGTTGCAGGCGCGGTCATGCTCTGCAAGCCGCGTCCCTCCGGACTGGACGATTCCAAGAAGCTCTCCGCGATGCGTCGCTCCGAACTGGAGGCAACCATCAAGCGCCGGTGCCGCTGGGCGGTCGGCGTGGTCGATGTGGAGGATATCGATCGCCTCAACATCTTCGGCGCGACTATGCTGGCGATGACGCGCGCGGTGGCGGCGCTATGTGCTACGCTGGGCGAGGAGCCGCACGAGGTGCTGGTGGACGGCAACATGACGCCGCATGGTCGCCGCGAGGAATGGCGCTGGAATGCCCGCGCGATCGTCGGCGGGGATGCGATCGAGCCTTGTATCTCGGCGGCATCGATCATCGCCAAGGAGCACCGGGACCGCCTGATGCGCGATCTTGCGCTGGTGCATCCGCATTACGGGTGGGAGCGCAATGCCGGTTACGGCACGCCGCAGCATCTTGCTGCACTGCGAGAGCATGGGCCCACCCCGCATCACCGGCGCAGCTTCGCTCCAGTGGCTCAACTCACGCTGCTTTAGGCTGCGAGCGCGAGGTCTTCGGACTTCGGTGCCTCGATCCTGGCCTTCGGAACGGCGGCGTCCTGCGCGGGCTTCTCGGCCAGACCGGCGACGTAGCGCTCGGCAAGGAGCACGTCGCGGCGATACGAGAAGTAGAGTGAGATAAGCGAAAACATCTGACGACCTTTATGGATATGTGCTTGCTGCGCTGCAGCATCGAGGGTCATTTGGGCTTCACGGCCGATTGCTGCAAATGCAACGTATTGGATGGGTGTTGCATAAAACTGCACTATCAATTCCGGGGTGTGACAAAAAGTTATCCACGAGTCGCGTGAGTCACACCCACTACATCTTGAGTCATGGCGATTCGCGGCGACTCAAGATGTAGTGCCGGATTCGTTTTGTTCCGCTTGGCTGAACGCGTGAATCACAAGGATTCACCACGAGTCGCGGCTTGACGGCGAGTCCCGGATGAATCACTTAGGGGGTCATATCCACAGTTTATCTCATCGGAGCAGTCATGGGTCAGATCTTGGTCAAGGAACGCATTCGGGCACGGGCGCCTGCGCCCACCCCGAAGGAGCTGCTTCCGCTCGGCCGCATCCTGACCGGGGACTGCATCGAGGCGATGCGTACCATTCCCGACGCTTCGGTGGACATGGTCTTCGCCGATCCGCCGTACAACCTGCAGCTCGGCGGCGACCTCGCACGCCCGGACGGCAGCCACGTCGACGCGGTGACGAACGACTGGGACAAGTTCTCCAGCTTCGCGACCTACGACCAGTTCACCCGCGACTGGCTGACCGAGGCGCGCCGCGTGCTCAAGCCCGAGGGTTCGTTGTGGGTGATCGGTTCGTATCACAACATCTTCCGCCTCGGTGCGATCATGCAGGACATGGGGTTCTGGATTCTCAACGACATCGTGTGGCGCAAGGCGAACCCGATGCCCAACTTCAAGGGCACCCGCTTCACCAACGCGCACGAGACGCTGATCTGGGCGAGCATGGGCGAGAAGTCGAAGTACACCTTCAACTACCGCGCGATGAAGACGCTCAATGACGAATTGCAGATGCGTTCGGACTGGGTGCTGCCGATCTGCAACGGCGCCGAGCGTCTGAAGAAGGGCGGCCGCAAGGTCCACCCGACCCAGAAGCCGGAAGCGCTGCTTTACCGTGTGATGCTGGCGACGACCAACAAGGGCGACGTCGTGCTCGACCCGTTCTTCGGCACCGGCACCACCGGCGCCGTCGCCAAGCGCCTCGGCCGCGAGTGGATCGGCTGCGAGCGCGAGAGCGACTACCGCGAAGCCGCGCTGGAGCGCATCGAGATGGCGCTGCCGCTCGACGAGAGCGCGCTCAAGACCATGCAGTCCAAGCGCACCGCGCCCAAGGTGGCGTTCGGCACGCTGATCGAGACGGGCTGGATACAGCCGGGCACGCAGCTGTTCGACAAGAAGCGCCGCCACGTTGCATCCGTGCGTGCGGACGGCTCGCTGCTGGCGGGCGATCTCAACGGTTCGATCCACGGTGTCGGCAAGGATCTGCAGGGCGCGCCTTCGTGCAACGGCTGGACCTATTGGCACCTGGAGCACGAAGGCCAGATCAAGCCGATCGACGCGATCCGCCAACTGTACCTTCTCGCGACGGAGCCGTGAGGTGCGCAGCGCCCGGGTTGATGCCATCTACCCAGTATGACCGAGAACGTCGAAAATCTGCTACTCGAGCACTTGAAGAAAATTCAAGCCGAACAATCGGCCGCGCGTGAGCGCGACCGGGAGATCATGACACGTCTCGGTTCGCTGGAATCGATGATTGCGCGCATCGGCCGTGATAACGCTCATACTTATGAGGAGCAGATCAAGGACCGGCGCGGGCTCGACGCCTTGAAAGAGCGTGTCGAGCGTTTGGAAAGGGGCCTCGAACTCGGGAACTGAGTTGGTTCCTTATCGTCGTGACCCGAGCTAAGGCGCTGTCATGACCCGCAAACTCTATATCCGCCCGATCGCCCTCGCCGACAGCCCGCAGAGCGAGGAGGGCGAGGCCGTGCGTCTCGGCGGGGCGATGGTCTGGGCGAGCCGCTTCGCGCTGATCCTGCGGGAAGGCGGCAAAGTTATCGCGCGCGAGCGGGTGTCCGCCTCGCAGATGCCCGCTGCGTTGGCCGCGCTCCCCGCCGACCTCGGCGCCATGGCAGAGGCGCAGTGGGCGAATTTACGCAAGGTGCATGCCCCGATCCAGTGCGGCGCGCGGACGATCCGGCTGGAACAGCCGCAAGTCATGGGCATCCTCAACATGACGCCCGACAGCTTTTCCGACGGCGGCAGGTTTCTCGACAATCTCGAAGTCGCCGCCGCCCATGCCTCGGCCATGCTGGAGGCGGGCGCGGCGATCGTCGATCTTGGCGGAGAATCCACCCGTCCCGGAGCGGCGGCCGTATGGGAGGGCGACGAACTCAAGCGGGTCGTGCCGATGGTCGAGCGGCTCGCCGCGATGGGCGCGGCGATCAGCGTCGATACCCGCCGCCCCGCCGTGATGGAAGCGACGTTGACGGCGGGCGCACACATCATCAACGACGTCTCCGCGCTCCGCTACGATCCGCGCAGCCTGCAACTGGCGGCCGAGTCCGGCGCTCCGGTGGTGCTGATGCATGCGCCGGGCAAGGCCGAGGACCTGCATTCGGGTGCCGATTTCGACGACGTCGTGCTCGACGTGTTCGACTGGCTGGAGGCGCGGCGCGATGCCTGCGTGGCGGCGGGAATCCCGGCTGACAGGATCATCATCGACCCGGGGTTCGGCTTCGGGCTGACGCTGGGGCAAAACCTGACGCTGTTCAACGCGCTGCCGCTGTTCCATGCGCTCGGCCAGCCGCTGCTGGTGGGCGTCAGCCGCAAACGGATGATCGGGGCGCTCTCTAACGAGGCGCCCGCGCACCAGCGGCTCGGCGGCTCGGTGGCGCTTGCGGTGAAGGCCATGGATGCCGGTGCACACATCCTGCGGGTCCATGACGTGCCGGAAACGGTACAGGCCGCGCGCGTGTGGAGGGGGCTGCGCGATGCCGCGCTGACCGACTTCTCACAATTGCCGCAATAGCCGTTACAAATCTGGACGAGGCATGAACCGCAGGTTTCTGCCGGATGAACGGCAGGTCCGAGTTCTGTGACCCTGTCATCACAACGCGGTGCTGCACTGCAAAACGTCCCGCTGAACGCTCGTTTCGTCCTTTCGCCTGACGAAAATTGCATTCGTGACCGTTTGTCCTTCCGACAGTGAGGCAATTCCGCCTCGCACTGGAAAGCGACAAAGGGGATTCACCCATGAAGCAGACCATCATCATCCGCGCCGCTGCCGTGGCGCTCGCCATCGTTCCCGCTACCGCCATGGCCGTCGTGCCGGCAATGTACGAGGAGCGGGTCGCCCGCGTCGAGGAGAACCGCATCATCCAGACGCCGATCGGCGGCATCGAGGGCAAGCACTGGTTCAACTACCGCGCGAACGTGAACGAGAGCCAGAAGGAGCTGGCCACCGATCTGCGCAAGGCCAGCGACATCGAGGATCAGCGCGACGCCTGGGAGGAATATGGCAGCGAACTGCGGCACGAACGCGGCACTTACGCCAAGGCCATGGCGAAGCGCGGTTACCGTATCCCCTCGGTCATGATCGAGGGTCTCTGAGCCTTTTTGAACAGTCCCCCCGGACAACGAACCGGGGTCGCGCTTCTGGCGCGGCCCCGGTTTTCATAGGTGTTCCAATCCATCATGCGACTTCTACGCGCAGCCGTTCGATGCGGGTGGTGCGCAGTTTCCAGCCCTCGTCGTTTCGCACGTAGGTTTCATGGTAACGTCCCCAGCCGGTCAGCCGGGTAAAAGGGCCGCCCGGCGGCAGGAACAGCCGGTCGGTGAAAGCCCATATCCCGCTGGCGGCGGTCTCGCTTTCAACGGTGATGTCGGGGTCATGGCCCTGATGCACGGTGACCATGTGCGGGCCGCCCGTTTCACGAGCGTCGGGCCAGTTCAAGCGGCCTTCCATCACCTTGTTCATGGCGGGGAAGTGGTCGATGCCGCTGGCCGGGTCGGTGCAGCACCCGCGATAGTCGAGCACACAGTCCTCCGCGAGGATCGAGCGGACGAGCGCTGAATTGCGATCGTCCACGCCGCGAAAATACCGGGCCTTCACTTGCCTGATGGCCTCGATCGCGGCGAGGCGTTCCATCGTATCCACGTCCACCTCTCCCACGTTCCTATGCGGGAAGCCTGGACAGATCAGGCGGCGTTGTCGATGCCCAGCTCGGACAGCTTGCGGTAAAGGGTGGAGCGCCCGATGCCGAGACGCCTTGCCACTTCGGTCATGCGGCCACGGTAAAGGCCTATGGCAAGGCGGATGACGTCGGCCTCTATCTCATCGAGCGGGCGCAGGTTGCCGTCGGCGGTGTAGAGCATGACGCCGGAGCTTTCCGGCATCTGGGGGGGTGTGGATAACCCTGTGCCCAATATGTTGAGAAGTTGCGGAAAATCTTCCGAAGTCAGCGCATCGCCGTCGCAGAACACGGCTGCGCGGAACAGCACTGCCTGCAACTGGCGCACGTTGCCCGGCCAGTCGTAGGCGGCGAGCAACGAGAGCGCGCCGTCGGCGATGCCCAGTTCGCGAAGCCCCGGCTGCTCGCCGATGCGGGCGAGGAAGAAGCGGGTGAGGGCGGGAATATCGCCCGTCCGCTCGCGAAGCGGCGGCAGAAGGACCTTGGTGGGCGACAGCGCCGTCAGCAGTTCGGGCATGAAGTGGCCCTGGTCGGAAAGGTCCGCCAATGGGAGGTTGCTCGCGGCGATCAGGCGCACGTCCACCCGGAACGAGTGGCGGGCACCGATCGGGCGACAGTCGCCTTTCTTCACCGCTTCGAGCAGGCGTTCCTGTACCGATTCGGGCAGCCGGTCGATCTCGTCGAGGGCGAGGGTGGCGCCGTCGCAGTGCTGCAGCGCGCCGATCTGGCGATCGAATGCGCCGGGGAAGGCGCCCTTTTCATGGCCGAACAGGACCGACTCGATGGAGTTGGCTGGTACGCCGCCGATATTGATGATCCGCAGCGGCATGCGCGAGCGCGGCGAGGCGGCGTGCATCGCGCGGATGAGCATTTCCTTGCCCGATCCGCTCTCGCCCTCGATCAGTACCGGAGAATGGCCGCGCGCGGCCTTGGCGGCGACGGCCAGCGCCTTGCGGAAGTTGGGCGCCGCGCCGATCATCGATTCGAAATCGGGGTTGGACGGCATCTTCTCGGTCAGCGGTGCAAGCTCGTCGCGCGGTGCCTCGCGCGTCGTCGCCGAGCGCAGGGCGTGCATCAGCCGGTCGGGCGCGACCGGCTTGACGAGGTAATCGGTCGCCCCCGCGCGCATCGCCTCCACCGCAAGCAGGGGCGAGGTGCTGGCGGTCAGCATCAGGATCGGGAGGGCCGGACGGCGGGCCTTAAGCTCGGAAATCAGCGCGCAGGCGTCGTCGCCGGGCACCCACTGGTCGAGGATAATTGCCGAAAGCTGCATGCCCTGCCGGGTGCCGAGCGTGGCGATCGCCGTCTCGGCATCGCGCACGATCAGGGTGCGCCACCCCTCGCGCGAGGCGAGTGCGGAGATCAGGCGGCTCTGGGCCGGCTCATCATCGATGAGCATGAGGAGGCGCTGGTCAAGGTCCGCCATGGTGGTGTCGCTTCGTGTCGCCTCTTCGCTTTCTGGAACTTGAACCTACGGCAAACGGGTAAAGAGCGGATTAAGGCTGCGGTTGGAACGCGCGGAACCGGATGTTCATGATCGGTTAGTGACGCCGTCATGGACCTTCTTCGCCCTTGAGCGGCAAGCCCGGCCCGGTTAGTGTCCGCGAGAAAGCAAACAGTTTTGGGGAAAAGAGACAATGGCTTCGGGTAACGACATCAAGGCCGCGACCGAGACCTACAACGGCTTCATCAAGGCCGCCACCTGGAGCACCGGGGTCATCATCGTCATTGCAGCGCTGGTCGTCGGTCTGATCGCCTCCTGAGCGGGCCGCGAGTTTGACCCTTCAGCGGCGGATCGCGGTCCTCGCCGAACGCGCGACCGGCGAAACCCGGGTTGCCGCCACGCCCGAGACCGTGCGCAAGCTCTCTGCCCTCGGCGCCCTCGTGGCGGTGGAGAGCGGGGCTGGACTGTCCGCCAGCATCTCCGACGCGGATTATCGCGCTGCCGGGGCCGAAGTAGGTCCCGTCGATTCGGTCTTGGCGGGAGCGGACATCGTTTTCGCGGTGCAGGGGCCCGATCCTGCGTTGCTCGGCAGCGTCGCGGCCGGGGCGTGGGTCGTCGCGATCCTCGATCCGTTCGGGCAGCGCGCACGCGTGGATGCCTATGCGGCAGCCGGGCTCGAAGGGCTGGCGATGGAACTGATGCCGCGTATCACGCGGGCGCAGTCGATGGACGTTCTCTCCAGCCAGTCGAACCTTGCCGGATACAAGGCGGTGCTGGCGGCGGCCGATGCCTATGGCCGGGCCTTCCCGATGATGATGACGGCGGCGGGCACGGTCAGCGCTGCCAGGTGCTTCGTCATGGGTGTCGGCGTCGCAGGGCTTCAGGCCATCGCGACCGCCCGCAGGCTGGGCGCGCAGGTCTCCGCCACCGACGTGCGTTCGGCCACGAAGGAGCAGATCCAGTCGCTTGGCGCCAAGCCGATCTTCGTCGAGAGCGTCGCCGGGATCGAGGGTGAGGGCTCCGGCGGCTATGCGGGCGAGATGAGCGAGGAGTACCAGCGCGCGCAGGCGGAACTCGTCTCCGCGCACATCGCCAAGCAGGACATCGTCATCACCACCGCGCTGATCCCTGGCCGCGCGGCACCGCGCCTCGTCACCGACGCGCAGGTCGCCTCGATGAAGCCGGGTAGCGTGATCTTCGACCTTGCCGCACCGCAAGGCGGCAATGTCGAGGGGACGGTGCCGGACCAGGTGGTCGAGCGCCACGGGGTGAAGATCATCGGCTATTCCAATACGCCTGCGCATCTGCCCGCGGATACTTCGGCGCTCTATGCGCGCAACCTGTTCAACTTCGTCTCCGCGTTCTGGGACAAGGAGCAGGGCGGCCCGGTGCTCGACGCGGAGATCGGTGACGCGGTGCGCCTCACGCGCGGTGGCCAAGTGGTTCACCCGAGGCTGCAGAGGCAGGACAGCTAGCATGGACTTCGTCTCTATCCTGTCGATCTTCGTGCTGGCCTGCTTCGTGGGCTATTACGTCGTGTGGTCCGTCACCCCGGCGCTGCATACGCCGCTTATGGCGGTGACCAACGCGATCTCCTCGGTGATCGTGGTCGGCGCGCTGGTGGCGAGCGCGGCTTCGGGCTCGCCGATCGGCAAGTGGCTGGGGCTGGGTGCGGTGGTGCTGGCCAGCGTCAACATCTTCGGTGGCTTCGCCGTCACCGAGCGGATGCTGGCGATGTACAAGAAGAAGGACCGCAAGTGATGGAGGCGCACTCCGTCAGTCCCTGGGTCGCGGTCGCCTACCTGATCGCCGGTGTCTGTTTCATCCTCGCTCTGCGCGGCCTTTCATCGCCGGCGACGAGCCGGAGGGGCAACCGCTACGGCATGGTCGGCATGGGCATCGCCGTGGTGACGACGCTGGTGACGCACGAGGTCGCCAGCCTGCCGGAAATTCTGGGCGCCATCGCCATCGGCGGCGGTGTCGGCTTCGTCATCGCCCGGCGCATCAAGATGACAGACATGCCGCAACTGGTGGCCGCATTCCACTCGCTGGTCGGGCTGGCTGCGGTGCTGGTGGCGGCCGCGGCGTTCCTCAACCCTGAGGCTTTCGGCATTCTCGGCGCCGACGGCAACATCCTGCCCGTCAGCCGGGTCGAAATGGCGCTGGGCGTGGCGATCGGCGCGATCACGTTTTCCGGGTCGGTCATCGCCTTCGCCAAGCTCAACGGCAGCATGAGCGGTTCGCCGATCCTGCTCCCCGCGCGCCATGTCATCAACCTGGGCACGCTGGGCGCGATCCTCGTATTGACGGCGCTGTTCGCGCATTCCGGCGCCGCCGGGCCGGGAGAGAACCCGCTGTTCTGGGTGATCGTCGGGCTAGCCTTCGCGATCGGTTTCCTGCTCATCATCCCGATCGGCGGGGCGGACATGCCGGTCGTCGTCTCGATGCTCAACAGCTATTCGGGCTGGGCGGCGGCGGCGATGGGCTTCACGTTGCATAACACCGCGATGATCGTGACGGGGGCGCTGGTCGGTTCCTCGGGCGCGATCCTGTCGTACATCATGTGCAAGGCGATGAACCGCAGCTTCCTCTCCGTCATCGCCGGAGGCTTCGGCGCGGAAGCGGGCGCGGGCGGCGGCGAAGCCAGGGAACAACGCCCGTGGAAGCGCGGCTCGGCAGAGGACGCGGCGTTTCTGATGAAGGAGGCGGAGAACGTCATCATCATCCCCGGCTACGGCATGGCCGTGGCGCAGGCGCAGCACGTGCTGCGCGAGATGGGAGACCAGCTCAAGAAGCATGGCGTGGGCGTGAAATACGCCATTCACCCCGTCGCAGGGCGCATGCCCGGACATATGAACGTGCTGCTGGCCGAAGCCAACGTCCCCTACGACGAGGTCTTCGAACTGGAGGACATCAACGGCGAGTTCGCCCAGGCCGACGTCGCCTTCATCATCGGCGCCAATGACGTGGTGAACCCGGCGGCCAAGACCGACAAGTCCTCGCCGATCTACGGCATGCCCGTGTTCGACGTCGATAGGGCCAAGACGATCTTCTTCATCAAGCGCTCGATGGGCGGGCAGGGCTATGCCGGCGTCGATAACGACGTGTTCTACATGGACCAGACGATGATGCTCCTCGCCGACGCCAAGAAGATGGTCGAGGACATCAACAAGGCGTTGGCGGATTGAGGTAGGGTGTCGTTACTTGGATGGCGCCTAGCGCCCCTTTGCGGTCATTGAGATTATAGCTAGCCTCCGCATATGGATGATATCGGACCCAAAGGCGGCCTTAGCACCGAGGGCAAATGGGGCTGCTTAGTAGGCGATAATGCTCGGTTTCCCGATTTTCCTTTTCTTGGTTTTTATCGATGCCATCGGTGATTGCGAGCCTTACACCGATTGCAAGAAGGGCTTTCTCACGCAGGTCTTGCTTCCTTCGGTCGCGATTACCTTTGGCGTATTTTTGCTGACACGGTGGGCAATAAGGGCTGCACGGGACAGCAGCACTTAACCCACTCTGACCCGCCGTTTTGCGCCTTTCCGTTCACGCCCCATTGCAGTCATCTCAAAGGCCTGCGACTAACGCGGCATGAACCTGACGTTTTTCGTTTTCCATGCTCAGATTACAGTCGCACAACTACCGCCTACTCCACTCACGCCCGTCGAAGTGGTTGGTCTCGGATATTGAATTTATGAAATGGGTGATGCGGTTAGTTCCAATTGGCGTTCTGGCTCTGCCACTGTGCTCTGTTGCCTTGGCAATTGCGGCTTTAAACGCCGATCTATCAGAGGTGGGCGCGGGACTTATAATACTTTCATTTCTGTCTTTCGTTCTGTCATTTCCATTGATGATTTACTGCTACATCAGAGCGATATGTCGCGTCTGCGGGGAAATATTTTGTGATTCATACTATATTATCATTCCAATACAGACCCGATGCGCAAATTGCGCATCGCCTCTAAAATCAAGTTTCTTGAGCAGCGGCGGGTAACCACCCCTTGCCGTCATTCCTGCGAAGGCGGCAACCCATCTCACGCCTCGTGTTGCAAAGGCATCAGTTGGGTCCCCGCCATCGCGGGGGTGACGGAATTAAGGCTGAGTCCTTCCGAATCCGCTGTCCATCCCATTCGCGGTTCCGATTCCGCACAAAGGAGAAATGCCGCCCCGCGCGCAGCTTCGACGGAATACGGGGACAGGGGTGGTAAACCCCTGCCTGTTCCCTTCTTTACATACTGTTCCCTGCGAACCCAACCCGGTGTAATCCCCGCCGCATGATCCGCCTCATCAAGACCGTCATCCTCATCGCCGTGTTGTGCGCCGCCACCTGGTTCGGCGCCCACTGGTACGCTGAATACCGCGTGCGTGCCGCCTTCGCCGAGGCCGGGCTGAGCGACCGGGCAGCCGCGTGCATGGGCGAGCGTCTCGTGCGTAAACTGTCGCTGCGCCAGATCCAGAGGCTCACCGCGCTGCAGAGCGCTGCGCATACGCCCGAAGGCATGGTGGAAGCCGCGCATGCGATTGACGATCCGCGCGTGGTCAAGGTGACAGCGACCTCGCTGCTCTTGTGCAGCACCGGTTTCTCCCGCTAGGGCTCACGGCGACAATCCCGGAGTTCCGCTTGACACTCGCTCCCTATGCTTCCGACCCGTCCCGTTCGCGCGGGCGCGAGTTTTCGATCGAGAACGGCATCGCCCGCGGCGCGCGCAGTCCCTACCAGCGCGACCGGGACCGGATCATCCATTCGATCGCGTTCCGGCGCCTGCGCTACAAGACGCAGGTGTTCGTGGCGCCCGACGGCGATCATTATCGCGTCCGCCTGACCCACAGCCTCGAGGTGGCGCAGATTGCCCGAGTGATCGCGCGCATCCTGGGCCTCGACGAGGATCTGACAGAGGCGCTGGCGCTGGCCCACGACATAGGCCATCCGCCTTTCGGTCATGCCGGAGAGGACGCGCTCGATGCAGCGCTCCACAAGGCGGGCGGGTTCGACCACAACGCCCATACCCTGCGCACGCTGATGCGGCTGGACAGCCCTTATTGCGAGCACGACGGCCTCAACCTGACGTGGGAGACGCTGGAAGGTCTCGCCAAGCACAACGGCCCGGTGCTGGAGCCGACCTGGGCGCTGGCCGAACTCGACGCGGCGTACAACCTCGACCTCGGCACCCATGCCTCGCTGGAGGCGCAGGTCGCGGCACTGTCTGACGACATCGCCTACGATAACCACGATATCGACGACGGCCTGCGCGCGGGCTTCCTCGATCTCGACGAACTGCTGGCGCACCCTTTCGTCGTCGATCACTGGAACGAGGTGGAGCGCCGCTATCCCGGCGTGCCGCTCGACCGCCAACTGGCCGAACTGATCCGCAGCCAGATCGGCGTCATGGTCAATGATCTCGTCGCGCAGACGCAGAAGAACCTTGTCGGCGTCGGCAGCATCGAGGAAGTGCGTAATGCGGGCAGGGCGCTGGTCGCCTTCTCGCCCGAGATGGCCGAGGGCGAACGCGCCTTCAAGCGCTTCATGTACGAGAAGCTCTACTACCACCCCGAGCAGTTGGAGACTGCGAAGCGGGCACGGGCGCTGCTGGCGGAACTCTATTCCGCCTACTCGCAGGAAACGGTGCTGATGGACGAAAGCTGGATCGACACGATGCCGCGTTACGAGCCCGCACGCAGCCGTCACATCGCCGACTACATCGCCGGCATGACCGACCGCTTCGCCATCGCCCGCCACGCGGAGATCTACGGCCGCACGCCCGAGGGCCTGAGCAATGTCTAGGTTCTGACGGCGATGCAGGGGGTGACACGCATCTGCCTGGTCGGCGCGACCGGGCTGGTCGGTTCTGCCGTGATGGCCGAGGCGGTGGGACGCGAGGAAGTGCGGATCGTCGGTGTCGGGCGGCGCGAGGCCGTGCTGCCGCCGGGCGCGCGCATGGAGATGCTGGTCGGCGAGCCGATCGACTGGCCCGGGCTCATCCGTGCGGCGCAGGCCGACGTGCTGGTCTGCGCGCTGGGCACCACGATCAAGGCGGCAGGCAGCCAGGAGCAATTCCGGGCAGTCGATCACGATCTGGTGCGTTTCACCGCAGAGGCGGGAATCGCGGCAGGGATCGGGCATATGATTCTCGTCTCCTCGGTCGAGGCGGACCGGGCCAGCCGCAACTTCTACCTTTCGGTGAAGGGCGAGACGGAGGAGGCGCTGGGGCGGCTCGGGTTCGGACGGCTCGACATACTGCGGCCCAGCCTGCTGCGCGGCACGCGCGAGGAAGCGCGGCCGCTGGAAGGCGCGTGGCAGGCTTTCGCACCGCTGGCGGATCACCTCGCGCTGCATGGGAAGCTGCGCCGCTTCCGCTCGATCCGCGCGCGCGACGTGGCGCGGGCGATCCTGACGCTGGGTTGGGAGCGGCCGCAAGGGTGCTTCGTGCACGAACATGACGCGTTGAAGCGGGCGGCCTCTTCTGCCCGGATTGAATCCGGGGCCGCTGCCCGAGAACGGCCCAACTCATATAACGCGTTGCCGACGGGGTTGGCCTGAAGAAAGCCACTGGCCCCGGATCAGGTCCGGGACGACGTTTTCCGACACATTCGCCAAACCTTGCGTTGACTTAGCCCGGCCCGTCACCCAAGGCTCAAGGCACTCGCTGACACGCGCGGGAGAGACCTTGGACCGATTCGTCGGGAAAGAGGCGCCGAAGGAGCAACCGCCCCGGAATCTCTCAGGCAAAAGGACCGCGCAGCGTCTACAGCGAGCCTCTGGAAAGTGCCCCGCCGTTATCGGTCGTGGCCGCCGACGGTGTAACTCGGTCCATCCCTTTGCGGATGACGCCGGGGAAGCTCTCAGGCTTCCGTGACAGAGGGGGCACCTGAAACGGTGTGCCATGTGTCGCGGAGTCGTGTCTTGAGCGAATACCCAGTTACCGATGAAGACGGCCTCGAGCCGATCGAGATCCTGACCCTGCCGCTCGATGCCTGGCATCGCGGGAAGGGCGGCCGCATGGTCGAGTTCGCCGGCTACCACATGCCCGTCCAGTACGAGGGCATCATGGCCGAGCACCTCTGGACCCGCGAGAACGCCGGCCTGTTCGACGTCAGCCACATGGGGCAGGTCTACGTCTCTTCGGACGACGGCATCACCCCCGCCGTGGAGGCCGCGCTCGAAGCCGCGCTGCCGATTGACCTCGCCACGCTGAAGATCGGCGCGCCGCGCTACTCGCTGCTGCTGGACGAAGAGGGCGGCATCCTCGATGACCTCATGGTCACGCGCTGGAAGACGGGCTTCTACCTCGTCGTCAACGGCGCCACCAAGTGGGACGACATCGGCACCTTGCGCGAACTGCTGCCCGATGACGTGACCATCAACCATCTGGAAGACAACGCGCTGCTCGCGTTGCAGGGGCCCAAGGCCTTCGCCGCGCTTGAGCGTCATGCCAAGGGCGAATATCCGCTCTCTGCGCTGACCTTCATGAAGGGCGGGCAGTTCACGCTCGGCGGCGTCGATGCCTGGATCAGCCGTTCGGGCTATACCGGCGAGGACGGTTTCGAGATCGCCATCCCCGGCGAATCTGCCGCCATGGTCGCCGACCTGCTCTGCGGTGAGCCCGAGGTGAAGCCGATCGGTCTCGGTGCGCGCGACAGCCTGCGTCTGGAAGCGGGCCTGCCACTTTACGGCCATGACCTTTCGCCCGAGACCAGCGTGATCGACGCCGACCTCAAGTTCGCCGTCAACAAGCGCCGCCGCACCGAAGGTGGATTCCCCGGTTCGGACCGCGTGCTGAAGGACTTCGCCGAGGGCACCGCGCGCAAGCGCATCGGTCTCGTCATCGAAGGCCGCATGGCTGCCCGTGAAGGTGCCAAGGTTTTCTCCGGTGATCAGGAAGTTGGCATTGTCACTTCGGGTGGGTTCTCACCCTCGCTACAGCAGCCGATTGCCATGGCTTACGTCGATACCGCCCTCACTGCCGAGGGCACCGCGCTTACCATCGAGATGCGGGGCAAGCAGTTGCCGGCCAAGGTCGCGGCGATGCCCTTCGTCCCCCACCGCTATCACCGCTGAGGAGCTTTCCCATGACCCGCTATTTCTCCGAAGACCATGAGTGGATCGAAGTCGAAGGTGACCTCGGCACCGTCGGCATCACCGACTACGCCCAGGGCCAGCTCGGTGACATCACCTTCGTCGAAGTTCCCGCCGAAGGCGCCAGCGTCAGCAAGGGCGATTCCGTGTCGGTGGTCGATTCGGTGAAGGCCGCCTCGGACGTCTACACCCCGGTTTCGGGCACGATCGCCGCCGTCAACGAAGCGCTCGCCGACCAGCCGGAACTGGTGAACACCGAAGCCGAAACCGGCGGCTGGCTGTTCCGCGTGACCCTCTCCGATGCCGCCGAACTCGGCGCGCTGATGGATGAGGCCGCGTACAAGAGCTACGTCGACAGCCTCTGATTTATTCCTCCCGAGCTTGTCTCGGGGAGGAGGACCGCCCGCGAAGCGGGTGGTGGAGGGGGCGAGCTACACGCACTCCCCCTCCGTCACCGACTGCGTCGGCGCCACCTCCCCGAGCAAGCTCGGGGAGGAATTAGAAAGACCCAGGAACCCGCCTCATGCGCTACCTTCCCCTGACCCCGGCCGACCGCGCCTCCATGCTGGAGACCATCGGCGCCGCCACGGTCGATGACCTGTTCGTCGATGTGCCCGCCGAGGCCCGCCTTTCCGGTCCCATCGAGGGCCTGCCCGCTCACGCCAGCGAAATGGCCGTCGAGCGCCACATGTCCGCGCTCGCGGCGAAGAACTTGAGCGCGGGGACCGCGCCGTTCTTCCTCGGCGCCGGTGCCTATCGCCACCACGTTCCCGCCTCGGTCGATCACCTGATCCAGCGCGGCGAGTTCCTGACCGCCTACACGCCGTACCAGCCGGAAATCGCGCAAGGCACGCTGCAGGTGCTGTTCGAGTTCCAGACCCAGGTGGCGCGCCTGTTCGGCACCGACATCGCCAATGCCTCGATGTACGACGGCTCGACCGCGTGCTGGGAAGCGATCCTGATGGCCGCGCGCATCACCCGCAAGGGCCGCAGCGTGCTGTCGGGCGGCCTGCACCCGCACTACGGCGAAGTCGTGCGGACGATGGCGAAGTTCACCAAGGATGACATCGTCAGCCTCGCGCCCGAACTGACCGCCGATCCCGATGACGCCGCCGTGATCGCGGCGATCGACGCGACGACCTCGTGCGTCGTCGTCCAGTACCCCGACGTCATGGGGCGCATCCCCGATCTCGCGGCGATTTCCGAGGCAGCGCATGCCGTGGGCGCACTGGTCATCGCCGTCGTCACCGAGCCGGTGGCGCTCGGCCTGATCGAAGCACCGGGTACGCTGGGCGCGGACATCGTCGTGGGCGAAGGCCAGTCGCTGGGCGTCGGCCTCCAGTTCGGCGGCCCGTACCTCGGCCTGTTTGGCTGCCGCGAGAAGTTCGTGCGCCAGATGCCGGGACGCCTCTGCGGCCAGACCGTCGACGCCGAGGGCAAGCGCGGCTTCGTGCTCACCCTCTCGACCCGCGAGCAGCATATCCGCCGCGAGAAGGCGACGAGCAATATCTGCACCAATTCAGGGCTTTGCGCGCTGGCCTTCAGCATCCACCTGACCTTGCTGGGTGGTGAAGGTCTGGCCCGTCTCGCCGCCGTGAACCATGCCCGCGCGCAGCAGACTTTCGAGCGTCTGGCCAAGGTTCCGGGCGTGTCGATCCTCAACAATGCCTACTTCAACGAGGCAACGGTGATCCTGCCGCGCGACGCCCGCGAAGTGGTGCGCGAACTGGCGGACCGTCAGGTGCTCGGCGGCGTGTCGCTGGGCCGCCTGTTCCCGGTGGCTGACGGCCTGCACAACGGTCTTCTGGTCGCCGTGACCGAAACCACCACTGACGAAGACATCGAGGCTTTCGCCACCGCGCTGGAAGCCGTTCTTGCAGGAGCGAGCGCATGAACGCCCCCAACGCATCTGGCTGGCGCCCCTCCATGGGTGAGGCTGGCGAAGCAAAATTCGCAACCTCGTCAGGTGATTACGGCCTGATGCTCGAAGAAGCTCTGAGCTTTGAACTGGGCAGCGCCGACAAGTGCGGCGTCGATATCGACGAGCCGAGCCGTGCCCCCGCTGCGGGCCTGAGCAAGTTCCTGCGTAAGTCCGCGCCCGCGCTGCCGGGGCTGACCGAGCCGGAGACCGTGCGCCACTACACCCGCCTGTCGCGCCAGAACTATGCGATCGACCTCGGGCCGTTCCCGCTCGGCTCATGCACGATGAAGCACAACCCGCGCCTGAACGAGAAGATGGCCCGCCTGCCGGGCTTCGCCGACGTGCACCCGATGCAGCCGCAGACGACGGTGCAGGGCGCCCTCGAAGTCATCGAGCAGCTGGCCGACTGGCTCATCACGCTGACCGGCATGGCCTCGGTGGCGATGAGCCCCAAGGCGGGCGCGCATGGCGAACTGTGCGGGTTGCTCTGCATCCGTGCCGCTTTGGACGCGCGCGGCGAGGCGCGTGACGTCGTGCTGGTGCCCGAGAGCGCCCACGGCACCAACCCCGCCACCGCCGCCTTCGCGGGGTTCAAGGTGGAATCGATCCCCGCGACCCCGGCGGGCCGCGTGGACGTGGCGGCGCTCAAGGCCAAGCTCGGCCCCAACGTCGCGGGCGTGATGATCACCAACCCCAACACTTGCGGCCTGTTCGAGCCCGACATGCGCGAGATCGCCGATGTGGTCCACGCGGCGGGCGGCTACGTCTACTGCGACGGCGCGAATTTCAACGCCATCGTCGGCAAGGTGCGCCCGGGCGACCTCGGCGTCGATGCCATGCACATCAACCTGCACAAGACCTTCTCCACCCCGCATGGCGGCGGTGGTCCGGGTGCCGGGCCGGTGGTGCTGTCCGAAGCGCTGGCGCCCTTCGCGCCACTGCCCTTCGTGACGCGCGGAGCAGATGGCTCGATCCACCTCGTCGAGGAGGAGAACGCCGCCGAGGGCCACGCGCAGGCGTTCGGCCGCATGGTCGCCTTCCACGGCCAGATGGGCATGTTCACCCGCGCGCTGACCTACATCCTCAGCCACGGCGCGGACGGTCTGCGCACGGTGGCCGAGGACGCGGTGCTCAACGCCAACTATGTGCTGCGTTCGTGCGAGGATTTGTTGCCCGCTCCGTTCGCCGACAGCGGCCCGTGCATGCACGAAGCGCTGTTCAGCGATGCCGGTCTGGCCGAGGGCTTCTCCACGCTCGACATCGCCAAAGGCCTGATCGACGAGGGTTTCCACCCGATGACGGTCTACTTCCCGCTGGTGGTCAAGGGCGCGATGCTGGTCGAGCCGACCGAGACCGAGAGCAAGGCGGGCCTCGATCGCTTCATCGCCTCGCTGCGCAGCCTCGCCGAGCGAGCAAAGGCGGGCGACGAAAGCCTGCACTCGGCGCCGCACTTCGCGCCGCGCAGGCGGCTTGACGAAACGCTCGCCGCGCGCAAGCCTGTGCTGGTATGGCAGGGTGAACCCGGTGTTCCCGGCACGCCCTCGCTGAGTGAAATCGGAGGAAGCTGACGCATATGGGGGAAGGTGGACGCGGCCTAGTCACGTATCTGCCGCTGGCGATCTTCGTGGGCATCATGGCGCTGCGCATGATGCGGATGAAGAAGGCCAGGCCGCTGCGCCTTCCCCTCTTGTGGATCATGCCGGTGATCGTGGTGCTGGCGGTATCGCTGGCGCTTGCGGGCATGCCGCCGAGCGGGCTGGGCTGGCTATGCCTGGCTACCGGCGTGATCGTCGGCGGCGCAATCGGCGCGCAGCGGGCGCGGCTGATGCACCTGCATATCGACGGTGAGGGCGAGAAGGCGCGCGTGATGATGCGCCAGTCGCCGCTGGCGATCCTGCTGATCGTTGCGGTTTTCCTCGCACGGCGGTTCCTGCTGCCCAGCGGGTTTCAGGGCGGCGGAATGCAGAACGCGGCACACCCCGGTCACCCGGTCGGCAACGCGCTATTGATGATGGACGCGACGCTGGGCTTTGCGCTCGGGATGATCGTGGCGCTGCGGCTCGTGCTGTGGCTGCGGGCGCGCGACATGGTGGCGAACCACGTCTTCGACGCCTGAGGCGCTCAGTTTATGGCGTTCGATCCCGCCTGACCGACCGACTCGATGTCGCGGCCCAGGCCCTTGACGGTTTTGCAGGCGGTGGCAGTGAAAAGTACGCCGCCAAGGATGATGGCGGCGAGAATCTTGCTGGTCATCGAACGCATGTTCCTTCGTTGTCTGCGGCGATTAGCGCAGGAAACGTGTCAGGAAAAGCGTTCGCGAGAAGGATGCAGGCAGGCTCCGGTCGGTGGCTTGGAACCTGCCTGCAGAGCACGTTACTTGATGGCGTCTTCGCCGGCCTTGCCGACCGACTCCACGTCGCGGCCTGCACCCTTGACGGTGTTGCAAGCGGCGGCGGAGAAAACGATGCCGCCCGCGACGAGGGCGAGTACGAGCTTCTTGACCATTTTGGTGTTCCTTTTTCCGGTGCGACGGGTGCTGCCACGCCGCGCATCGGGGTGAACACACATAGGCAGGTCAGGTTCCCTGAGCAGCCTCTTCCGTAACGCTTTCGTCGATGGCCGAGGTGGGCGAGACACGCCGTGCGAGGAAATGCTCGCGCGAGGTGATGATCAGGCCAGCCGCGACGATGATCGGCGCGCCCAGCCACATCGCCGCCGAGGGCACATGTCCCCAGATCGTCCAGCCGTAGAGTGTAGCCCAGATCAGCGCGGTGTAGTCCATCACCACCACCGTCGCGACTTGTCCCAGGCGCAGGGCCGAGGTGATGAGGAACTGCGCCAGTGTCCCCGCAAGCCCGATTGCAACGAGCAGCAGCCATTCGTAAGTCCCGTGCGCCGTGCCATAGAGCGGCAGCAGGATCGCCGCGAACAGCGAGCCGTAGAAGGCGAACCAGAAGACGCAGGCGATCGGTGCCTCGGTGCGCGAGAGGTCGCGGATCTGGAAGCTGACCACGGCGACGATCAATCCCGCACCGAGCCCCGCCGCCAGTCCGAGCGCGGGGACGGGCGCGCCGCCGGGCTGTGCGATGACCAGCACGCCGATGAAGCCCAGCACCACCGCCGTCCAGCGCCACGGGCCGACCTTTTCGCGAAGGACCAGCGCGGTTATGATCACAGCGAACAGCGGCGTCGTGAACCCGAGCGTCGTGCCGACCGGCAAGGGCAGCAGCGTAGCGGCGCCGATGTTGCAGCACAGACCGGCGGTGCCGCTCGTCGCGCGCATGGCGTGGCTGCTCATGCGGCGGGTGCGCAGGAGGCCGAGATTGCCGGTCGCCGCCAGCCAGCCGAGGATGATCGGCACCGCCATCGCCTGTCGCCAGAACACCAGTTCGGGCAGCGACACGCCCGCTTCGCCCGCCAGCTTCACCAGCATGAACATCGTCGAGAGCATCACCATCGCTGCCAGGCGCAGGACGATGGCCAGCATCGGGCGGTCTTTGCGAATGGTGATGGAAGGTGCGGTCACGAAAGGGCGCTTTAACTCCGCCGCGCGCGAGGGCAAGGCGGGGCATGGACGATTCTCTGCATTGGATGACCATTTGTGGCAGCCTCGCCGCGCTGGTCGCGGTGATTGCCTGGCTGGGCGATCACCGGCGGCATCGCCGCAAGAACATCGAGAGGGTGGGTTTCATGCCGTGGACGCCCATCTTCTTCTTCTCGCTGATGGTGGCGGTGCTGCTCCTGGGCCTGTCGGCGCGGGAGTGGCTGGGCGGTTGATATTAGGCCGACTTGTTCGACAAACCTGAACAAGTGGATCGATTTTATCGGGCTGGCCGTAAGGGATCGGCAATGGGATCAACGCGCAAGCATTGACCTTTCCCGCCTTTCCTTTCGGAGAATTCGAATGAACCGCTATCTTGCATCGGCTCTGGCCGCTGCGTCTCTCGTCGTTGCCGCCCCGATCGTGGCGCAGCAGGCCGATACCAATGCCGCTGCCGTGCAGGCGGGCAACTATGCGCTCGACAGTGCGCACACGCTGGTGCGCTTCACCGTCGATCACTTCGGCATTAGCGAGTTCTTCGGCACCCTGCCGGGCGCGTCAGGTACGCTGTCGCTTGATCCGAAGAACCTGGCCTCGGCGAAGCTGGATGTTTCGGTTCCGGTGGCTTCCGTCTCCACCACCAACAAGACGCTCGATGAGGAACTGGTCGGTGCCGAATGGTTCGACGCCGCCCAGTACCCGACGATGCGCTTCGTCTCGACCAAAGTGGTGAAGACCGGCGCCAGCACCGCCGACGTCACCGGCAATCTGACCCTGCACGGCGTGACCAAGCCGGTGACGCTCAAGGCGAGCTTCAAGGCGGCCAACGTCAATCCGATGAAGAAGGTCTATACGCTCGGCTTCAATGCCGTGGGCACGATCAAGCGCACCGAGTTCGGCGTCACCAAGTACGCGCCGCTGGTCAGTGACGAGACGCAGATCGCCATCACCGCAGCTTTCGAGAAGCAGTAACTCTGCGTGATCTCGTTTGATTGAACAGACCTCGTCATTCCCGCGAAGGTGGGAACCCATCTCCTGAGGCGTCCTGTTGAAAGGGCATCAGATGGGTCCCCGCCTTCGCGGGGATGACGAAGGAATACGACACGCTTGAGGCTACGCACTGACGGGCCGCTTTCCTACATCCGCGCAATCACGTTTAACGTGGTGGATGAACCAGCCTCCGCCGCGCGCTCTCAACCGCCCCCGCCATATCCGTGTCCCCGCCTTCGCACCCGTGCCCGTGCGTCCGCGCAAGGACGGGTGGACGCCCGCGCGGCAGGCGGCCTTTCTCGCTGCCTTGGCGCAGGGCGGCGGTGTCGAGGCAGCGGCGCTCCGCGTGGGACTGTCGCGCGAGAGTGCCTATCGTCTGCGTCGCAAGCCCGGCGCGGGCAGCTTTGCCGCCGCCTGGGACAAGGTGACAGGCAAGCCGCCGGAAAAACGAAAGGTCACACCCGAGGAGCGCGCGGTGCGGGCGCGCTTCGGATTGCTGAAAGTGCGGATATATCGCGGTCGTCACATTGCGACCGAACTAAAGCCTGATAATCGCGCGCTTTTGTCGCTGCTGGCGCAGATCGATCGGGCGGCGGACCCGGACCGACCGGGCGCCTAAGGTGACAGATGTTTCACTGCCTCGTTTGTGTAAACCCCGGGGTGATCCGCCGGGGTGCACTTCGTTACAGACAGGCTTCGAGATAGGCCTGGTCGAAGCCGAACTGGCGGGCCTTCTCCAGCGTGTAGGGGCGCAGGCCCGAGGGGCGGAATTCGCCGATGATCTTGCCGTCGTCGGTCTCGTCCAGATACTCGAACTTGAACAGTTCCTGGGTGACGATGACGTCGCCTTCCATGCCGATCACCTCGGTGATGTTGGTGGTGCGGCGCGAGCCGTCGCGCAGGCGCTTCACCTGCACGATGAGGTCGACGGACTCGGCGATCTGGCGGCTGATGGCTTCCTTGGGGATCTTGATGTCGCCCATCAGGATCATGTTCTCCATACGGCCCAGGCATTCGCGCGGGCTGTTGGCGTGGAGCGTGCACATCGAACCGTCGTGGCCGGTGTTCATGGCGGCGAGCAGGTCGAAGCACTCGGCGCCGCGAATTTCGCCCAGGATGATGCGGTCAGGACGCATACGCAGGGCGTTCTTGACGAGGTCGCCGATGGTGATTGCGCCCTGGCCTTCGAGGTTCGGCGGACGGGTTTCCAGCGGCAGCCAGTGGGGCTGCTGCAGGCGAAGTTCGGCCGCGTCCTCGATCGTCAGCACGCGCTCGCCCGGGTCGATCATCTTGGACAGGGCGTTGAGCATCGTCGTCTTGCCCGAACCCGTACCGCCCGAGATCACCACGTTCATGCGGCAGGCCCCGGCGATCTTGAGCGCGGTCGCCATCTTCTCGCTCATCGAGCCGAAGCCCTGGAGCATGTCGATGGTGATCGGCTTCTCGGAGAACTTACGGATCGAGATGGCAGTTCCGCGCAGCGACAGCGGCGGGACGATCACGTTGACGCGGCTGCCGTCCTTGAGGCGGGCGTCGGCCAGCGGGGTGGTCTGGTCGACGCGGCGGCCGACCTGGTTGACGATGCGCTGGGCGATCTGGAACAGGTGCTGCTCGTCGCGGAACTTGGTCGGCGCGAGCTGCAGCTTGCCCTTCTTTTCGATGTAGGTCTGGTTCGGGCCGTTGACCATGATATCGGAGATATCCGGGTCGTTGAGCAGTTCCTCCAGCGGCCCGAAGCCGAGCAGTTCGTCGATCAGCACCTTTTCCAGCGCGAACTGCTCGCGGCGGTTGAAGGTGATCTTCAGCTCGGCCAGCACTTCCATGATGATCGGGCGGAATTCCTCCGACAGCTCATCCTTGGTCAGTGTGGCGGCGGCTTCGGGATCGACGCGCTCCAGCAGGCGCGGCAGAACCTGCTCTTTGATCTTGTGGATCGAGGCTTCGAAGCCGTTCTGCTCGGACTCGGCATGGACCGCATTGGCGCGATCGGCGAGCCGCGACATGGCATCGTCGCGTGACGGGGCAAGCGAGTCGCCCGAGATGGAGGGAAACTGGTCGCCGGGAACGGGCGCCGAACCCGGAATGGCGGCGGCGACATCGCCTCCGCTCTTGAGCGGCTTCGCCACGCCGAAAGCCGGGCGCGCGCCCTGACCCATGCCACCGATGCCGTTGCGCCGACCGAATGCCGTCATGAAACCGTCAACCTCAAGCGCCGCCCTTGGAAGGGGGCGATCCATGCCTAATTCCAGGCACTGTTAAGGTTGAAACTTTGATAACTTACTAATGCGCTGCACCGGAGGGCGAAGTGGACGATGACGATCGCACCTGCTGGCTGTGCGCGCGGCCGCTGGGGCGCAAGGTGGAATGGCATCACCCGGTGCCGAAAAGCCGGGGAGGGCGCGAGACGGTGCCGCTTCATCCGATCTGTCACCGGACGATCCATGCAGCGCTGGGCAATGCGCAACTGGCGCGGATGAAGCCGGAAAGCGCGGAGCTTCTGAAGGTGGAAGAGATCGCGCGGTTCGTGCGCTGGGTGGCGGGAAAGCCGCCGGATTTCCATGCGCCGACGCGGCGGAAGCGGTGAGCCAAAGCAAAACGGGCGGGCGGCCTTTCGACCACCCGCCCGCCGCAAGGATTCGGATGAACCTTAGTTCTTGGTCTTGTCGACCAGGGCGTTGGCGCCGATCCAGGGCATCATGGCGCGCAGCTTGGCGCCGGTTTCCTCGATCGGGTGACGCTTGGCGGCAAGGCGCGAAGCCTTCAGCTCGGGCTGGCCGGCGCGGTTGTCGAGGACGAAGTCCTTCACGAAGCGGCCCGACTGGATGTCTTCCAGAACACGCTTCATTTCCTTCTTGGTCTCTTCGGTGATGATGCGCGGACCGGTCTTGATGTCGCCGTATTCGGCGGTGTTCGAGATCGAGTAGCGCATGTTGGCGATGCCGCCTTCATACATCAGGTCAACGATCAGCTTCAACTCGTGGAGGCACTCGAAGTAGGCCATCTCGGGAGCGTAGCCGGCTTCCACCAGCGTCTCGAAGCCGGCCTGGACCAGCGCGGTGGCGCCGCCGCAGAGCACGGCCTGCTCACCGAACAGGTCGGTTTCGCATTCCTCGCGGAAGTTGGTCTCGATGATGCCCGAACGGCCGCCACCGACGCCCGAAGCATAGGCGAGGGCGATGTCCTGCGCGTTGCCGGTGGTGTCCTGGTGGATCGCGATGAGGCAGGGCACGCCGCCGCCGCGCTGGTATTCGCTGCGCACGGTGTGGCCCGGGCCCTTCGGCGCGATCAGGAACACGTCGATGTCGGTGCGCGGCTCGATCAGGCCGAAGTGCACGTTGAGGCCGTGCGCGAAGGCAAGCGCGGCGCCGGGCTTCAGGTTCTCATGGATGTCGGCGGCGTAGATGGCGGCCTGATGCTCGTCGGGAGCGAGGATCATGATGACGTCGGCCCATGCGGCGGCGTCCTTGTTCGACATGACCTTGAAGCCGGCGGCTTCGGCCTTCTTGGCGGTGGCCGAACCGTCACGCAGGGCGATGGCGACGTTCTTGACGCCCGAATCGCGCAGGTTCTGGGCATGGGCGTGGCCCTGGCTGCCGTAACCCAGGATCGCGATGTTCTTCTCGGCGATCAGGTTGATGTCGCAATCGGCGTCGTAATAGACCTTCATCGTTCTTCCTTCCGTCATCCCGGCAGACCGGGACGGTTATTGTCCAAGCGCCGCCCGGCCGGGCTGACGCAATTTTGAAATTCAGGCTTCTTCAGGCCCACGGGCCATGGCAACGATGCCGGTGCGGCCGACCTCGACGAGGCCGAGGTCGCGCATCAGCGCCACGAAGCTGTCGATCTTGTCCGGGGCGCCGGTCATCTCGAAGATGAAGCTCTCGGTCGTGGTATCGACCGGGCGAGCGCGGAACACGTCGGCGATGCGCAGCGCCTCGACGCGCTTTTCGCCCACGCCCGCCACCTTAACCAGCGCCAGCTCACGCGCGACGTGGGGGCCGACTTCGGTGAGATCGACGACCTTGTGAACCGGCACCAGACGCTCGAGCTGCGCGTGGATCTGGTCGATCTGGCTGCGCGGGCCGTGCGTCACGATCGTGATCCGGCTCACCGAATGGTTGTCGGTGATGTCGGCCACGGTGAGGCTGTCGATGTTGTAGCCGCGTGCGGTGAACAGGCCTGCGATCTTGGCGAGAATACCCGCCTCGTTGTCGACCGTCACGGTCAGGACGTGCCGTTCCTCGGCTTCATGCTGGATGTGCATCATGGTTCGTCTCTTGTCCTCAGACCAGCGCTTTGGCTTCGTCGTCCATCGTGCCGGCAACGCTGTCGCCGTAGAGGATCATGTCGGTGTGCGCCGCGCCCGAGGGGATCATCGGGAAGCAGTTGGTTTCCTTGTGGACCAGGCAATCGACGATCACCGGACCGGGATGGTCGATCATCGCCTGGATGCCCGCGTCGAGTTCGCTTTCGTTCTCGATGCGGATGCCCTTCCAGCCGTAAGCCTCGGCCAGCTTCACGAAGTCGGGCAGGCTGTCCGAATAGGAGTTCGAATAGCGGCTCTCGTACGTCAGTTCCTGCCACTGGCGGACCATGCCCATCCACTCGTTATTGAGGATGAAGACCTTGACCGGCAGGCGGTACTGGGTGGCGGTGCCCAGCTCCTGGATGTTCATCTGGATCGAGGCGTCGCCCGCGATGTCGATGACGAGGCTGTCGGGGTTGCCGCACTGCGCGCCGATCGCTGCGGGCAGGCCGTAGCCCATGGTGCCCAGACCGCCCGAAGTCAGCCACTTGTTGGGCTTAAAGAAGGGGAAGTACTGTGCCGCCCACATCTGGTGCTGGCCGACTTCGGTGGAGATAACCGGGTCCTTCGACTTGGTCAGCTCGTACAGTCGCTCGACCGCCAGCTGCGGCATGATCGCCTGCGCGTTCGAGGGGTAAGCGAGGCTCTTGCGTTCCCGCCAGCCGTCGACGCGGGCCTTCCACGCGGTCAGGTCCTGAGCCTTGCGGGTGCCCCACTCGGTGAGGATCTGTTCGAGCACCACGGCGCAGTCGCCGATGATCGGCAGGTCCACCGGCACGACCTTGTTGATTGATGCGCGGTCGATGTCGATGTGAATCTTCTCGGAATTCGGCGCGAAGGCGTCGAGGCGGCCGGTCACGCGGTCGTCGAAGCGAGCGCCGACGCACAGGATGAGGTCAGCCTGGTTCATCGCCATGTTGGCCTCGAACGTGCCGTGCATGCCCAGCATGCCCAGCCAGTCGGCGTGGTCGGCCGGGAACGCGCCGAGGCCCATCAGCGTGGAGGTGACGGGCGCGCCGGTCTTCGCCTGCAGCTCGCGCAGCAGCGCGGTGGCGTGCGGACCGGCGTTGATGACGCCGCCGCCGGTGTAGAACACCGGAGCCTTGGCATTGGCCAGCATCTCGACCGCGCGGGCGATCTCTTCCGAGGTGCCCTTGGTGCGCGGGTTGTAGCGCTGCTTGCGCTGGATCGGGCCGTCGTTCCACGTTGCCATGGCGATCTGGACATCCTTGGGGATGTCGATCAGCACCGGGCCGGGGCGGCCGGTGGTGGCGATCTGGAACGCCTCGTCGATCACCGCGGCAAGGTCGTTCGGGTCCTTCACCAGATAGTTGTGCTTGGTGCAGTGGCGCGAGATGCCAACGGTGTCGGCTTCCTGGAATGCATCCGATCCGATCAGCCCGGTGGGAACCTGGCCGGTGATGACCACAAGCGGGATCGAATCCAGGAACGCGTCGGCAATGCCTGTGATCGCGTTGGTCGCGCCGGGGCCGGAGGTGACCAGCACGACGCCGGGCTTGCCGGTCGAACGCGCATAACCTTCGGCGGCGTGCGCCGCACCGGCCTCGTGGCGGACGAGGATGTGGCGAAGTCGTTCGTCACCGAAGAGAGCGTCGTAGATCGGTAGCACGGCGCCGCCGGGATAGCCGAATACGAACTCGACCCCCTGCTTGACCAGGCTTTCGACCAGGATGCTCGCGCCGCTGCGCTCTTCACTCACAATACATTCCTTCATTAATTCGTTCGGGCGGGAGCACCGGCAATTCCGGCTGCCTCCCTAATGAATCCGACCCGGCACGTCGGCTTGGGCGTACCGGGTCGTCTCCTCTCCTCCCCGCATAACTTCCATCAGCGAGGTAGGATCGGCCTCTAGGCATGTGGATATGTCAGGTCAACCCGGAAAGCGCAATAAAATATCATTTATGGCATTTGAGTTGTAATTTTCACATTGCAGGCGATGCCAATCCGCAGGGGGCTGGTGCCTCAGCCACGTAAATTGGCGCTTGGCGTAGTTGCGCGTTGCCTGCGATCCGCGTTCGATGGCGGTTTGCAGCGGCCATTTGCCCTTGATGACGCCCGCGAGTTCCGGGACGCCGATGGCGCGCATCACCGCGAGGGCGGGGTCGAGATCGCGGGCGAGGAGCGCCTGTACTTCCGTCAGGGCACCGCGCTCGACCATGCGCTCGAACCGCAGGTCGCAGCGCGCATAAAGCCACTGGCGCTCGGGCAGCAGGATCGCAGGGTGAAGTGCGACCGCGTGGCCGATGCCGCCTTCGGTCTGCGTCTGCCAGTGCGTGAGGCCATGGCCGGTGGAGCGCACGACCTCCAGCGCGCGCGCCACGCGCGTGGTGTCTGCCGGGGAGAGGCGGGCGGCGCGCTCGGGGTCTTCGACGAGGAGGGCAGCGTAGGCTTCGGCGACGGGCAGGGCGCGCACTTCCTCGCGGATGTAGGGATCGATCGCGGGAATCGGCGCGATGCCGTCGAGCAGGGTGCGCATATAAAGGCCGGTACCGCCGACGAGGATCGGCACCGCGCCCTCGGCATGGACCTGCGCGATGGTCGCGGCTGCCGCGCGCGCCCAGTCGGCGGCGGAGCAGCTTTGCGCGCCGTCCCAGGCACCGAACAGGCGGTGCTCGATGCCGCCCATGTCGTCTTCGGTCGGACGCGCGCTCAGGACCGTCAGGTCGGCGTAGACTTGCGAGCTGTCGGCGTTGACCACCACCGCGCGGCGGCCCCGGCGTTCGAGTTCCTGTGCCAGGGCGACCGCACAATCGCTCTTGCCGCTGGCGGTCGGCCCTGCGATGAGCGCCAGCGGCGGCCGGTCTCCGGCTGAGATATCGTAGGACGCATCAAGGGAATTCGCAGTGCTCATTGCCCGGCTGATAGCAGAACCGGATCATCTTTCGACCAGTCTCGAAGCCGCGAAAGCGCAAATGGCTGAAGGCGGCGTGCGGATCGCGGATGCGACGATGCTCGATTTCTGCGGGCAGACGATGCAGATCGACTCGCCCGACGATGATGCCGAAGTCCTGCGCGCCGCGCTCGACGCGCATTTCGGCACGACCGACGGCCTCGTCACCGCCGATGAACCGGTGGTGCCCAAGGTGTTCATCTCCGACATGGATTCGACCATGATCGGGCAGGAATGCATCGACGAACTCGGCGATTTCGCAGGGTTGAAGGAGCGCATCGCCGACATCACAGAGCGCGCCATGCAGGGCGAACTCGACTTCGAGCAGGCCCTGCGCGAGCGTGTCGGGCTGCTGAAGGGGCTCTCCACCAGCGCCATCGACGAATGCCTCGCCACGCGAATCCGGCCGATGCCGGGTGCGAAAGTGCTGGTCGAGACGCTGAAGAAGCTGGGCTGCCGCACCGTGCTGGTGACCGGCGGCTTCCATCACTTCGCCGACCCCGTGGCGGAGATGCTGGGCTTCGAGCATGTTGTCGGCAACCGGCTTGAAGTTGCGGACGGCAAGCTGACCGGCGGCCTCGTCGGCGGGATCGTCGATTCGTCGGTGAAGAAGGCGACGCTGCTGGCCGAACTGGAAGCGCTCGGAAACGTGGGGGGCGAGGGTGTCACCAGTCTCGCGACCGGCGACGGTGCGAATGATATTCCGATGTTGGAGGCGGCGACTTACGGCATCGCCTATCACGCCAAGCCCAAGGCACGCGCGGCCTCGAACGGCTGGATCGATCGCGGCGACCTGACCAGCGTGCTGCGTTTGCTTGGCATCCCCGAGAAGGACTGGGTGCGCTGACCGGGTGCTAAGGCCGAGGGGGCTTCGACAGGCCCAGCCTGAGCGGTTTCAGGGTAGTGCTTTAAAACCCGCTCAGGCTGAACTTGTCGAAGCCCCCTCGGTATACTCTGCCTGCTCAGGCTGCGCTGACTTCCAGCACTTCAATCGCCTCTTCCCGGCCGTTGAAGTCCACGAAATCGCCTACTTCCGCGCCCAGCAGTGCCTTGGCGAGCGGGGCGACGAATGCCAGCCGGTCGTGCGCCGGATCGGCCTCGTCATGGCCGACGATGACGATCTCCCGCGCCTTGCCCCCCAGCATGAAGCGCACGCGGCTTCCGAAGCGGACGATGCCGCCCTCCGGCACCGGCTGCACTTGAGCCGTGTCGAGGCGGGCCTGCCAGTAGCGCAGGTCCCGCTTGGCGGAGTTGAGGGCGGTCTCCTCGGTCAGCGCGGTAACGTGCGCCTCCAGCTCCGCGATCTTCTCTGCGATCAGTTCACGGCCTCGCGCGGTGACGAGGTTGGGCCCGGGCGGGATCGGCACCTCGAACTTGGGTTCCAGATGCTCCTCATCCCCGTCGCGCCGGAAGGCGACGCTCATTTCCCGCGGCCCATCAGGGTTTCGAGTTCCTCGTGGACCTCCAGCCATTCGGTCTCGGCCAGTTCGAGGGCTTCCGCCGCCGTGCCGTGCAGCTTGCCCAGCGCGCCGACCGCGAGGCCCTTGAGATCGCCCTTCGCCGAGGCCGGATCGGCCAGCGCGTCGAGCAGGCTGTCGACGTGAGCCTGCGCGCGCTTCATGCGCGTCTCGGCCGCCGTCACCTTCTTGCGCAGCGCCTTCAGTTCCTCGCGCGCGATGGCGCCGCTCTTCTTGACCGGCGCATCGCCGCCCTTGGCCGAGAGCGTCTCGACCTTGGGCTGGTTCCGACCGAGCACGAAGTCGATGTAGTCCTCCATCGACCCGTCGTAGTTCTCCGCCGTGCCGCCCTCTACCAGCACCAGCCGGTCGGCGGCCAGTTCGACCATGTGACGATCGTGGCTGACGAGGATCACCGCGCCCTCGAACGAATTGAGCGCCTGCACCAGCGCCTCGCGCGCATCGACGTCGAGGTGGTTGGTCGGCTCGTCGAGGATCAGCATGTGCGGCGCGTCGCGCGTCACCAGCGCCAGCGCCAGACGCGCGCGCTCGCCGCCCGAAAGCGTGCCGGTCACCGCCGTGGCGCGGTTGCCGGAGAAGCCGAAGCGGCCGAGCTGCCCGCGCACCGCGAGCGGCGGCTTGCCCTCCATCGCGCGGGTCATCAGTTCCAGCGGGGTGGAATCGCCGGGTAGTTCCTCGACCTGATACTGCGTGAAGTAGCCGATGCGGATCTTGGGCGAGAAGGTGATCCCGCCTTCCATCGGCTCCAGCTGGCGTGCAAGCAGGCGCGCCAGCGTGGTCTTGCCGTTGCCGTTGCGGCCCAGCAGCGCGATGCGGTCCTCGGGATCGATGCGCAAGTTGAGGCGGCGCAGGATCGGCTTGTCCTCGACGTAGCCCACGGCGGCGAGGTCCAGCGTGATGAGCGGTGGGCGCAGTTCGTCGGGGCTGGGGAAGTCGAAGCTGAGCGAGGCGTCCTCCGCCATCGCCGCGATCGGCTGCATCTTCGCCAACATCTTGGCGCGCGACTGCGCCTGCTTCGCGGTAGAGGCACGCGCCGAGTTGCGCGCGACGTAATCGGCCAGCTTCTTCTTCTGCGCTTCCTGATTGGCGCGCGCGGCCGCGGCCTGGGCGGCGCGTTCGGCGCGGATGCGCTCAAAGCTGTCGTAGTCGCCAGGATAGAGCGTCAGCTTGCCCTGCTGCAGGTGCAGGATGTGGTCGACCACGGTGTTGAGCAGGTCGCGCTCGTGGCTGATGACCAGCAGCGTCTTGGGGTAGCTCTTGAGGAAGTTCTCCAGCCACAGCGTCGCTTCAAGGTCGAGGTGGTTCGACGGTTCGTCGAGCAGCATGACGTCGGGCTCGGAGAACAGCAGCGAGGCGAGCGCGACGCGCATCTTCCAACCACCCGAGAAACTGTCGAGGGGCCGTGCCTGCATCTCCTCGTCGAAGCCGAGGCCGACGAGGATGCGCGCCGCGCGGGCAGGGGCGGTGTAGGCGTCGATCGCGATCAGCCGCTCGTGCACGTCGCCGAGGCGGTTGGGATCGGTGCACGTCTCGGCCTCGGCCAGAAGTGCGGTGCGCTCGGTGTCGGCTTCTACCACTGCCTCGAATGGGGTTCGGGTGCCGTTGGGTGCCTCCTGCGCAATGTAGCCGAGACGCGCACGGCGCGGCATCTCGACCGAGCCGCCGTCGGGATCGAGTTCGCCGATGATGGTCTTCACCAGCGTGGACTTGCCCGCGCCGTTGCGGCCGATCAGGCCTATCTTGCCGTTCTGTGGCAGCGTGGCCGACGCGCCGTCGATGATGGTGCGGCCGCCGAGGCGCACGGTGATATCGCGAATGCTCAACATGGGGCGAGCGCCTAGCAGGGTCGGAGAGAAAGCGGAACAAGATCAACACAAGGAATCTGAGGCCATCGCCCCAGACCCCCATACCGTCGTCGTTGTCCGTGCAGCCTTGTCAGCCAAGATGACGCCGAAGGCTATTTTGTCTTCCACTTCACCGTCGAGCGTAAGGATGCGTCGCGCGTGACCTCGACGGTATACGGGGTGCAGGGGTGGTAAACCCCTGCGCCGTTAGGCGCTCTTAATGTCGTCTAGTTAACACTTGACGCCTTGCGAAACTTATCAACACGAAAACTTTGCCCGCATGTTTCCAGCACTTCTCCTCCACCTGTCGCAAACCGCAGGAATCCTTTAGAGTTTGGGCTTGCAACCCCGAATCACATGTGATTCAAGCGACATATGCGGACCGTGCGACAGGACACCAACATAGCCAGAGAACGTCTCGTGAAGGGCCTTGCCCTCGCGCTGCTGTTGCTCATGGGTCTCTGGTGCGTCGCCGGACCCAGCGGCTTGCTTGCCTGGGGTGAGAACCAGCGCCTGCTCGATCAGCGCGAGAAGCAACTTGTCGATCTCAAGGTCGATCGCGATCATCTCAAGAACCGCGTCGCGCTGCTCGATCCCAGGAAGATGGATCCCGACCTCGCGGGCGAACTGGTCCGCAGCAACCTGAACGTCGCGCGTCCCGACGAAATGGTGATGCAACTCCCCTGAGGTCTCGCGCGTTGCCTCTCGTTGGAGAGATGTCGCAATGCCGTTTTTTGCAAACCTCGTTGCAAAAAAGTCCACGTTTGGAGCCCGTTTTCGAGCCTGCGCGCTTTCGCTTTGGCTGCGTCCTTCCTATACCGCCCTCACTGAAACGATCGCACCAACGATGGGGAGCACCCGTTGCCCAAAGCAAAGACCCCGGTAGTAGAAACCGCTGCCGTAGAAGAGGATTTCGCGCTCCACAGCCTCCAGGAAGCCCTGGACGCGGACAAGCGCTACAAGCCTTCCAAGGAAGAGCTCCTGCATTTCTATGAGCAGATGCTGCTCATCCGCCGCTTCGAGGAAAAGGCCGGCCAGCTTTACGGCCTCGGCCTGATCGGCGGCTTCTGCCACCTCTACATCGGCCAAGAAGCTGTCGCCGTGGGCCTGCAGTCCGCGCTCGACAACGACAAGGACTCGGTGATCACCGGCTACCGCGATCATGGCCACATGCTCGCCTACGGCATCGATCCCAAGGTTATCATGGCCGAACTGACCGGCCGCGAAGCCGGTATCTCGAAGGGCAAGGGCGGCTCGATGCACATGTTCTCCGTGGAGCATCGCTTCTACGGCGGCCACGGCATCGTCGGCGCGCAGGTCTCGCTTGGCGCGGGTCTGGCGTTCGCGCACAAATACCGTGAAGACGGCGGTGTCGCGATGGCCTACTTCGGCGACGGCGCGGCCAACCAGGGCCAGGTCTACGAGAGCTTCAACATGGCGGCTCTCTGGAAGCTGCCGATCATCTTCGTGATCGAGAACAACGGCTACGCCATGGGCACCGCCGTGAAGCGCGGCTCGGCCGAGACGCACTTCCACCGCCGCGGCACTGCGTTCCGCATCCCCGGCATGTCGGTGGACGGCATGGACGTTCTCGAAGTCCGCAAGTCGGCCGAGATCGCGCTGGAATACGTGCGCGCGGGCAATGGTCCGGTTCTCATGGAACTGAACACGTACCGCTATCGCGGTCACTCGATGTCGGACCCTGCGAAGTACCGCAGCCGCGAGGAAGTCCAGGGCGTGCGCGAAAAGCGCGACCCGATCGACCATGCCAAGACCGAACTGCTGGCCATGGGCGTGACCGAGGAAAGCCTCAAGGAAGTCGACAAGCGCATCCGCGCGCAGGTCGCCCAGTCCGCCGACTTCGCCGAGAACTCGCCGGAGCCCAGCGCCCCCGAACTGTATACCGACGTCCTGGTGGAGAGCTACTGAGATGGCGATCGAACTGAAGATGCCCGCTCTCTCCCCGACGATGGAAGAGGGCAAGCTGGCCAAGTGGCTTGTCAAGGAAGGCGACGAGGTTTCCTCGGGCACCATCCTTGCTGAAATCGAAACCGACAAGGCGACGATGGAATTCGAATCCATCGACGAAGGCACCGTCGGCAAGATCCTCGTCGCCGAAGGCACCGAGGGCGTGAAGGTCGGCACCGTGATCGCGATGCTGGCAGGCGAGGGCGAGGACGCCTCCGCCGTCGAAGCGCCCAAGGCTGCCGAAAAGGTCGAAGAGGCTCCGAAGTCGGAAGAGAAGAAGCCTGCAGAGAGCGGCACCGCCAATCTCGCCAGCGACCTCAAGACCGCACGCGACCCGCAGCTGCCGCATGGCACTAACATGAAGACCTCGACCGTACGCGACGCTCTGCGCGACGCCATGGCCGAGGAAATGCGCCGCGACAGCCGCGTCTTCGTGATGGGCGAGGAAGTCGCCGAGTACCAGGGCGCCTACAAGGTGACTCAGGGCCTGCTCGAAGAGTTCGGTCCCACCCGCGTCATCGACACGCCGATCACCGAGTACGGCTTCGCCGGCATCGGCACCGGCGCGGCGATGGGCGGTCTGCGTCCGGTCATCGAGTTCATGACGTTCAACTTCGCCATGCAGGCGATCGACCACATCATCAACTCGGCCGCCAAGACCAACTACATGTCCGGCGGCCAGATGCGCTGCCCGATCGTGTTCCGTGGTCCCAACGGCGCGGCCTCGCGCGTGGGCGCCCAGCACTCGCAGAACTACGGTCCGTGGTACGCCAACGTCCCCGGCCTCGTGGTCATTGCGCCGTACGATGCTTCGGACGCCAAGGGCCTGCTCAAGGCGGCCATCCGTTCGGAAGACCCGGTCGTGTTCCTCGAGAACGAGCTGGTCTACGGCCGTTCCTTCGAACTGCCCGAACTGGACGACCACGTCCTGCCGATCGGCAAGGCGCGGATCATGCGCGAAGGCAAGGATGTGACGATCGTGTCCTACTCGATCGGCGTCGGCCTCGCTCTCGAAGCGGCCGAGCGTCTGGCCGAAGAGGGCATCGACGCCGAAGTCATCGATCTTCGCACCCTGCGCCCGCTCGACAAGGAAACGGTGCTCGCCAGCCTTGCCAAGACCAACCGCATGGTTGTGGCCGAGGAAGGCTTCCCGGTCTGCTCGATCGCCTCGGAAATCATCGCGATCTGCATGGAAGACGGCTTCGACAACCTCGACGCGCCGGTCGTGCGCGTGTGCAACGAGGACGTGCCGCTGCCTTACGCCGCGAACCTCGAAAAGCTGGCGATCATCGACGCCGACCGCATCGTGGCGGCGGTGAAGAAGGTCACCTACAGGTAATCTCTTCGCCCACGGGCTTTGAGATGATGCGCGGGCGGCGGTGCTTCGGCACCGTCGCCCGTGTCGCGTTTGGGGTTTCGCCTCGCTCCGGCACCGACTAGGGAAACCGGGTGACCGACTCCCCAACTCCCACGATTTCCGCCTCCAACGAGGACATCCTCATCCAGTCGCTGCCCACCGTGTCGCGCCTGGCGCTGGTCTATGCGCCGAAGTCCGCGCGTGAGCAGACGCTGGCGCTGCTGGCGCTCGATGCGCGCCTTGCCCATCTGCTGCGGCATTCGCGCGAACCGATGATGGCGCAGCTCCGTCTGGCATGGTGGCGCGAATCCCTCGGCCAGTCCGCCGAGCAGTGGCCCAATGGCGAGCCGCTGCTGGCGCTGCTGAAAAGCTGGAACGGCCATCACGGCGGTCTCGCCGCGCTCGTCGATGGCTGGGAAGCCATGACCGGCGCCGCGCCGCTTTCCGCCGAAGCGCTCGAGACCATGGCGCAGGGCAGGGGCGAGGCCTTCGCCGCGCTGGCCGACGCTCTCGGCCGGAGCCAGGAGCGCGAGGCCGCGCTGAAGCTGGGCCGCGCCTGGGCGCTCAACGATCTGGCGATGCGGCTCGGCCATGCCAGCGAGCGGGATACCGCGCGCGAACTCGCACAGGCGAGCAGCGGCGTTCGGGTCTCCCGCGCGTTGCGGCCGCTGATGGTGCTGCATGGCCTAGCCGCCCGCCGTCTCGCCAAGGGTGACGAATCCGGCGCGACTTCGCCCGCTGCGATGCTCAAGGCCATGCGGCTCGGGCTGCTGGGCTTCTGATTGCAGCGTTGTAATTTCCGCTCGCGCGCCGGGTGGTTCTAGGATCGCGGGGTGATGGATACCGCGCAATGAATCGCTTTCTGCTTGGCGGCCTCGCCGTTTTCGTACTCCTGGGCATCGGCCTGTTCTGGTGGCAGGGACACGCCGAAGTCGAGGCCGCCGCCCCGCCAGCGGCGCCGATGGCGACGGAGCCTGCCCCGTTACCCAGCGCCGATGTGGGCGACATGGTCGGCCCCGAACTTCCCGAGGCGACCGAACTCAGCCGTGAGCAACGCCGCTTCGGACGCTACGATCGCGACCGTGACGGACGGATTTCCCGCAACGAGATGCTTTCGACGCGTTCTGACATTTTCCGTAAGCTCGACAAGGACGGCAACAACCTGCTGACCTTCGAGGAATGGGCGGTGGCCACGGTCGACAAGTTCGACGGGGCGGACGGGGACCGCGACGGCTATCTCACGCCCGCCGAATTCCGCAAGACGGCGCCGCCGCCCAAGCCGAAGGCGAAATGTTCGTGTTGATTTTTGCGGTCGGGTGGTGCCCACCCCGCTGGGACTAACTCGCTACGCTCGCAAGTCTCGCTGCCCCTCCCGTCAACGGGAGGGGGCAGGGGTGGGCCGCACCAGCGTCAGACCGCGATGCGCTCCAACCACGGCACGATTTCGGCCTTGGCGCGTTCGGTGTAGGCTTCCTTGCGCTGCTTCTTCTTCACGTCGTGCAGCGGCGGGAACAGGCCGAAGTTGACGTTCATCGGCTGATAGGTCTCGGCCTCGGCATCGCCGGTGATGTGCGAGAGCAGGGCGCCCATCGCGGTCGTGCGCGGCGGGGCCTGCCATTCGCGGCCCGCCAGCTCAGCCGAGGCCATCAGACCCGCCATCAGGCCGACCGCGGCGCTCTCTACATAGCCCTCGCAGCCGGTGATCTGCCCGGCGAAGCGCACGTTCGGCGTGGTCTTCAGGCGCAGGGTGCGGTCCAGCAGCACCGGCGAATTGAGGAAGGTGTTGCGATGCAGGCCGCCGAGACGCGCGAACTCGGCGTTCTCCAGCCCCGGGATCGTGCGGAACAGGCGCACCTGCTCGGCGTGCTTCAGCTTGGTCTGGAAGCCGACCATGTTCCAGATCGTGCCGAGGTTGTTGTCCTGCCGCAGTTGCACCACGGCGTATGCCCAGCGGCCGTTGGGGTGTTCCGGGGTCGCCCAGTGCGGGTTGTCGAGGCCGACCGGCTTCATGGGGCCGAATCGCAGCGTATCGATGCCGCGTTCGGCCATGACCTCGATGGGCATGCAGCCATCGAAGTAGGGGGTGTTTTCCTCCCACTCCTTGAACGCGGTCTTCTCGCCCGCGACCAGACCCGCGTGGAACGCCAGGTACTGGTCCTTGGTCATCGGGCAGTTGATGTAGTCCTTGGTCTCGCCCTTGTCCCAGCGCGAGGCCATCCAGCACACGTCCATGTCGATGGTGTCGCGGTAGACGATGGGGGCGATGGCGTCGAAGAACGCGAGGCTGTCGGCGCCGGTCGCCTTGCCGATCGAGCCAGCCAGCGCCTCGGCGGTCAGTGGGCCGGTGGCGACGATGACGGGGGCGTCGGCGGGCAGGGCGTCGATGCGTTCGCGCACGATCTCGACGTTGGGCAGAGCGGCAAGGCGCGCCTCGACTTCGGCGGAGAAGATCTCGCGGTCCACGGCCAGCGCCGATCCGGCGGGCACTTCGGCCTTGGCGGCGGCGCTCATGATGAGCGAATCGCACTGGCGCATCTCGTGGTGCAGCAGACCGACGGCGTTCTTCTCGTGATCGTCCGAGCGGAACGAATTGGAGCAGACCAGTTCGGCGAGGCCGTCGCCCTGATGGGCCGGGCTGCGTTCTCCGGTCCCGCGCATTTCCGAGAGGCGCACCTTGAAGCCCCGGCGGCCGAGTTGCCATGCCGCTTCGCTTCCGGCGAGGCCGCCGCCGATGATGTGGATCTGATGGGTCATCTGCGCCGCCTAGACCCTATCGCAGCGATGGAAAAGCCCTGCGGCATCTGCCATGGCAATGCGGCAACCCCAGGAGGATGAATGCCGCACCGCGCCTTGATCGAACGCCGTCCCTGGCTGCTGGCTAGCATCGTGCTTGCCGTCGCGTGGGTCTGGCTGCGCGGGAGCACCTTGCCGGGGCTTTACCTGATCGTGCTCAAGGGCGCGCCGCTGGCCTTGCTGGCGGTCTATGCGGTGCTGCGGCATCGGGGGAACGACACCCGCTCGCTGGCGGGGATGCTGGGACTGGAGGCGGTCGGCTCGGCGCTGTGGTACGACGTGCCGGTGATCGGGCTGAACGCGATCCTGATCGCCTTCCTGATCGGGCTGTCGCTGTTCCTGATGCACCGCCGCGCGGTGATCGACAACGGGCGCAAGGTGGCGGCGCTGGCGCTGACGCTGGGGACGCCGCTGCTTTGCGTCTTCGCGGCGGACCAGGCGGGCGTCGGTGTGCCTCTGTTTCTGGGCCTCGCGCTTGGCGGCATGGCGGCTTCGGCGTGGATCAGCACGTTTGCGCGCTCGCGCGTAGGTCTGGGCGCGGCGCTGATCGCGGCGGGCGTGGTGCTGGAGATCGCGGCCTCGGGCGGCAGCGCGCTGCTGGCGATGGTGGCCTGGCCGCTGTTCTATATCGGCAACCTGGTGCTGGCGACCGGCGTGACCGGCGAACTGCGGATGCGTGAGGAGCGGTTCTGAGCGGCGGCAACAGGAGAAGTTGGGGCGGCGGGTTTACGCCGTCATCCCTGCTCCCTGAATGATGATGTCACTTTGACGGGGGTGTGCGTGCAGTTAGCGCACGCGGAAACGCCCGCTGGCGAGTGCGGGCCATTACGCCGGGGAAATCAACGCGAATACCGAGAACATCGGGTCGGCGTCGGGAGCGTCCAAGCTGGGACGCAGGGTTTTGTTTTCCGTGAAGCTCTGGGGAGCGGCCGGGTAACTCACGGTGCAGCCCGGCTCGACCTGTATTCCATCGGACTTGTCCCATGTGGCCGTCGTTAGGGTTCGCGTCGTTATCGGCCGAAGGCTATCCGGGATGGCCGTCCCAAGTCCTGCCATGTGTCGCAGGATCGTATGGACGGCGTTTCCGGTAGCGCAGAGACAGTCCGGGTCTTCGATGGACGCGTGGTTTGCGTGATCACGGCTTGAAACCGCATCCCGGCCCACGACGCCGACCCGATACACCTCTCCGGCGTGATCATCGCCGGATCGGATGCTGGGCCATATAACCTATTTGGTGATAAATGTCAAGATCGAAGGAGCCCGCCCGTCATCCCGGCGAAGGCCGGGATCGCTGGCCGTAAAAGCCCACCTCTCGCGAGAACGTCCTGACGCGCGCTATCGCCTCAAGAACTGCCAGCGATCCCGGCCTTC
>NZ_BAAILP010000039.1:0-20001 GCF_054589055.1 Novosphingobium sp. 11B
GTCCTTGCTCCTGTAACCGGCGTTGTCGGCGGTCTGCTCGGTGGCGTCACCGGCGGCAGCGGAGGTACGGGCAACGTCCTTGCTCCGGTGACCGGCGTGGTCGGTGGTCTGCTCGGCGGCGTCACCGGCGGTAGCGGAGGCACGGGTAACGTCCTTGCTCCGGTGACCGGCGTGGTCGGTGGTCTGCTCGGCGGCGTCACCGGCGGTAGCGGAGGCACGGGCAACGTCCTTGCTCCCGTGACCGGCGTTGTCGGCGGTCTGCTCGGCGGTACGGGGCCGGGTTCCGGTGCAGCAGGCCTGCTCGCTCCCGTCACCGGGGCTGTGAGCGGCGTGCTGGGCGCAGCCGGCTCCGGCACAGGCACTGGCAATGTCCTCGCACCGGTCACCGGACTGGTCGGGGGACTGCTGGGGGGCGGCACGGGCAACTGAACTGAGGCCGGCGTGTCCACCGCCTTGTTGCCCTCCCCCTGGTTGGACACGCCGCAGCCCGACCTCGGATAACGAGGTGGGGGGAGGGGACGGCCCTTGCCGTGGGTCGTCCCCTCTAACTGCCGGGCAAATAGAAAGGATTTTCCGATGATGACTACCGGATCCCAATCTGCAGGTGACCTGCTTCGTACCGCGCATCGACTGCTTGAGGACGAGCAGGCGTTCACCGCCGCCGCCATGGTCTGCGGAGCCATCGATCTTCTCGAAGGCGGCCTTTCCAGACCGATCGTCATGCGATCCGCGGCACGCCGCTTCGGGCACGCGCCCGTCAGGTCGAGCGCCTATCGAAGCTGCGCCTGAGAGGGCAACCGGATAGCCCGGTACGGGTCTGGTGATAACTGATCGATTTCTACGGATATATATGGGGCGTTATTGATTTGGAAACGTAATGCCACCTAAGTGAATGCAACTAGCACCGGATCGACGAAGTTCGGGCAGTGGGAGTGACAAGCTGGATGGGCAACGATCAGGCTTTGGTACTGTTGATTGATGACATTGACGCGATCGTCGAGGAACTTCTGACGTTCATGGCGCTGCATGACATCTGCGCCGTTGGTGTACCCGATCTCGATCAGGCAATGGCCATGCTCGAGCAGCACGCGTCGATCCGCGTTCTCGCCTGCGATGTGCGGCTTGGAGGTGAATCGGGCTTGTCGATCGTCTCTCGCATCCGGGATCACGTCGGGCTTCGCGAGCGGGATTTTCGCTATCTTTTCATTACCGGCGACCAGCTCCGGCCGGATCCCGACCTGGACTTGCCTGCCCACCTGGTGCTCACCAAGCCGGTGCAACCGCAATTGCTGATCAATACGCTGAACATGATGCTTGGCGACTTCGACGAAGTGTACGCAAACGAGGAAGGCCTCGAATGAAACCGAACGAGATCACCCAGCGCGATGTCGAGACCTGGGGGCGCTGCACGCCTGCCAACCAGCTCTGTCGACCTGCCGATCGCTCGGCGGTTCAGGACAGCTGCGATATCGATCAGGCCGAGATTCAGCACTTGTTCGAGGGGATGGCGGCGAAAGCCCGTCTCGCCGATCTGGGCGAGCAGAGTTCCGAACTGGCACACGAACTGCGTCAACCGCTGTTCTCCATTGCCATCGCCAACGAGAACCTGCGGCTCCTGCTCGAGCGCGGGGATGCGATGCACCCTCAACTCGGCAAGGCGATCGAACGGATAGCCGAACAGGTGCAGCGCGCGCAAACGATCATCGATCACACGCTGGCCTATGCCTCGGGGAACAGCCGCGGGGTGGTGAGTGCCGATTTCGGCTGCGCGGCCCGGGATGCCGTGCGGTTTCTCGCGCCGTTGTTCGACAAGACCGAGATCGAGGTCGAACAATGCCGCACGCCCGTGCCCGCCAATGTCGGCCTCTGTCAGATCGAAGCGGAACAGGTGCTCGTCAATATCCTGCGCAATGCCGCCGAAAGCATCGAGGCGCGCCGGGAGACCGGCTGGCAGGGCAGGGGGCATATCGCGATCCGTCTCGATATCGCGGAAAACACACTGCGCTGCGTCATTTCGGACAACGGCGCCGGGCTCTCCGGAGATCTGGCGCGGGTAGCGTTCCAGCAGTTCTTCACCACCAAGCCGCGCAACGGCACGGGGCTCGGCCTGCATATCTGCCGACAGGTCCTGGCCAAGATCGGCGGTACGGTGGAGCTTTCGCCCGGTGAGGTCGAGGGTGCCCGGGTGACGATCGAACTGCCGTTGCTCGGCGGGAGCTGACACTCCCGCCCTTCAAGGCCCGCCCTTCAAGGCCCACCTTTCAAGACCGGCGTTCAGATGTCGTCGCGGCCGAGCCGGATGACGAACCGCAGCGGCTTGTGGTTGCGCAGGACGCAGCGGAACTCCCCGGATGCCTCCTGCGCGACCTGCTCCACCAGCCAGAGCGTGGCGCCGTCGATCGGACGGGCGGGCATCGGGTTGCCGTCCTCGTCGATGCAATCGACGGTGATCACGACATGGGCCGGGGTGAGGCTGGCATTCAGCAGGACCTCGCCCTTGTGCTTCCTGCCGTCCTTGCCCAGAAAACTGGAGAAGGCGCTGAGCAGGGCCGCCACCGCCATCATTTGTAATGCGCCGTACTGACCGGGCACGAGGTGGGTCAGGGCGGCGCCGCGTACATGTATCGCCACGCCGTGGTGCCGCACGTTGGAGCGGGTCGTGGCGATCGCGCAGTCCAGCGCGCTATGGACGGTCAACGGCGCGTCACCTTCGCGGCCGTCCCGGCCGAACCAGCGGAACAGGCTGAGAATATGCGCCGCGCCTTCGGTATGGGTGGCGATGCGCCCGACACGCTCCTGGATCTGCTGGCGGCTCGCTTCGTCCATGTCGAGGTGGCTGACGATGTAGTCCATGTTGGCATTGGCCATCGAAATCACGTTCAGCGGCTGTGCCAGGTCGTGCAGCATACCGCTGGCGATGCGGCCGAGCAGGAGGTCGCGGGTGACTTCGGCCATGCCGCCGTCGCCCCACGCCAGCAGCCGGGCATCGACCATGGCGAGATGGCGGGCGATCCCGGCGCCGATGAATGCCGCACAAAGCGAGGCGACGATGCCCAGGATCGGACCGACGATTGGCCCGGCAAGGAAATAGAGGAACAGGCACAAGGCTCCGGTCGTCATGGCGGCAGGCCACGACCAGCGGGGAACACGCAGCAGCATGGTCGTAAAGTGCCGGGGCAGCAGCGCAGTCCCGCAAAGGAGCACGAGATCGATCCAGAACATCGACGACGTCACCGCCGCAGGAACCGGAATGGCTCCGAGCCCCAACAGCCCGGCGGCGGCGAGAGACAGGCGCGGGCGATGCAGGACGTAGAGCGCTCCCGACGACGCGGCCGAGATTGCTCCGGCGCCCGGTGAATAGGGCGCGACCAGGCCCAGCACCATCGCGGCTAGCGCGGTTGTCACGGCATAGAGGTGAGTGCCGTCGCTCCATCCACGCCCCTTGCGGGAACGCCTGGGCTCCCGGATTGCCGCCGGAACTTCCGCATTGTCGCCGATCGCTTCCTGGACGGGGATCACTGCCCGTCCCTCATTGATGCTGCATTCGTCAAGGTCGTGCCTCATCGTCAAATCGAGGGCCGGGAACCGCGATCGGCGTTCCGGTTCCTGCCCCTCTGGGCAAGCAAGCCTAGGCTTGCATTGGAGAATTCCTCAGAAGATTCCCGGAATGTCCGTGTCGATGGTGCAGCGGTGCAGGGTCGGTCGGGACGTTCTGGGGCATAGTGTTCTTATTGCCTCGGCTATCGGCGCAAGTCACGAAAAGAACCGAAGTGGGGGTTACTTTTCGTTAATTCCGTAAGGCTCGCATCGCGAATTACGGGCATGTTACGCTTTACACCGATCTACCGGTCCACGCCGCGTAGCAGGCAGCGGGAATCGGCCGCTACGTATCCCCTCGTATCGGCTCCTTCTCCATGAGGGCGGGAATCCAGTCCGGGTTACCATTCACGAATGGAAACGAACCTGTCCCGGCAAGGAACGGTTCGGGTTTTTCCGCGGAGTGCAGGGGCAGCACTCCGTTTGCGTAAGCGCAATGGCAAAGGGGAATTGCATGCGCCTGGGTTCAAAAGCGAAGCTGACGATCACTGTCGGGCTCGTTGCGGCCGCAACGTTCGGCTTCCTGGGCATCAGGGAGCTGGGACGTTCGGCCACGCCGCGCGCCGTGCCGGTATCGGGCATGGCAGCCGGGACTTCGCAGGTCGAGGGGGCCATCCTCGCCGTCGCCACGCGCGACGTGAAGATCGGGGAGACGATCACGGCGGACATGATCCGCAATGCTTCCCTCGATCCCGCACGCGTCCCCGGTGCCGCGACGCCGGCCGAAGTCGTCGGCCGCGTCGCCACCCGCGACATTCGCGCCAACACGCCGATCCCGCGCGAAGCTCTGCAACAGGAGGGCAAGCTGGCCATCCGGGTGCCGGTCGGCATGCGCGCGATCAGCATCGACACCACGGCGGAGATCGCGGTGGCCGGGCTCGTGCGTCCGGGCGACCGTGTCGATGTGCAGGTGGTCTATCCCGGCGAGGATGCGATCGGAGGAGCGCGCGGCAACGGGCGCAGCCGGTCCACCACGCTGCTGCAGATGGTCCCGGTGCTGGCGGTCGGCGAAGTCGTCGTCGGCGAGCCGGTCAAGGACGGCGTGACGGGCGCGGTATCCGCGCCGCCGCCTCCCGCGCGCAACCTGACGCTGGCCCTCGATCCGCAGCAGGTGTCCGAACTCTCGCTCGCGAAGAGCACCGGCGCGCTCTACCTCTCGCTGCGCAATCCCGAGGACAAGCAGGAAGTCGCGACGGCGCAGGTCGCATCCATTCTCGAGGCTCCCTCGGCGGCGGCAAGGCCGACGCCGGCGTTTGCCGCCGCGCCTCCCCCTCGCGCGGCGGCAGCGCCTCCCGTCAGGACGGCCCAGCCTCGCCGCGCTCCCGCCCCCCATGCGATCGAACTGGTGGTCGGCGGCAATCGCGAAACGATTTATTCGGGGAGTGGCGCGCAATGAAGCCGCCGTATTCAACTGCACTGCTCGCCTGCGTCGCCGTTCTGGCGCCGGGTGTCGCTCATGCGCAGGATCAGCGCACACTCCAGGTGGACGAGGCGGAGACGCTGCGCTTCACGCGCTCGATCGCCCGCATCGAGGTGAACCGGGACAACGTGATCGCCGTCTCGGCGCCGACCTCGCAGTCGCTGCGGGTCAGCGGGCAGGGAGCGGGCGAAGCGACCCTCGCGGTCTATGCGGCGGACGGCTCGATCATCGGACAGACGCAGTTCCACGTCGATCCGCCTGCGCCGACTTATGCGACTGCAAACGGGCCGCTGCGCGCGGGCGAGAAAGTGGTCGCCGTCGACGTGCAGTTCGCGGCGGTGTCCTCTTCGACGCTCAAGGCGCTGGGCTTCAGCTTCGCCAAGCTGTCGGGCGACATCCAGGGCGCTCTCGTGCCGTCGAGCAGCCTCAACGGCTATTCGTTCAATGGTTCGGGCAGCGGCGGCACTTCGACGCCCGGTCTCAACATCGACGCCTCGGCGCCTATTCAGAGCGCCTTCAACCTGTTCCTGAGCAGCCGCAATCGCGGCATCGGTGCCGTCCTCTCGGCGCTGTCCTCGAACGGCCTCTCGCAGCTCCTCGCGCAGCCGACGCTGCTGGTGCGCTCCGGTGAAAAGGCGAGCTTCCTGGCGGGCGGCGAATTTCCCGTGCCGGTTCCGCAGTCGACCGGGGGCAACGGCAACACGATCTCGATCCAGTACAAGGAATTCGGCGTGCGCCTGTCGGTGACGCCTTATGTGCTGAACGAGAACAGCATCGTCCTGAAGCTGGCCCCCGAAGTCAGCGAGCTGGACTACAACAACGGCGTCCAGCTTCAGGGCTACACGGTGCCCGGCATTCGCCGCCGCTCGACCGAGACGACGGTGGAACTGGGCAGCGGCCAGAGCTTCGTGATTGCGGGGCTCAACTATTCGAACAGCTCGGTCACCAAGGACAAGGTGCCGTTCCTCGGCGACCTGCCCGTGCTCGGGGCCTTCTTCAAGCGGCAGCAGAACCAGAAGGAGCGGCAGGAGCTGATCATCGTCGCAACGCCCCGGCTCGTCGAGCCCGAGGCCGTGAAGCCCATGCTGGCGACCGCCAACAAGTCGGTCGATCCCACCATCGGACAGATGATCGTCGGCAACGACGGGGTCGAGCAAGGCATCCGGACCTTTGGCGTGGTGAGGCGCTGACATGGCACGCATTCATCTTCTTTCGATCGACCGCGCCTTGGCGCAGCGCATCTCCGACGCGATGGGCGCGCACGTGGCGGTCGAGATGGTGCAGTCGCTTGACGGCGCCGAATTCGACGGACCGGGCATCGTCGTCATCGACCATGCGTCGATCCCGGCCGAGCGCGCCATGGCCTCGGTCATCACCGAAGTCTCGCAGGCGGCGGGCGGACGCTCGATCGTGCTGGCGACCGAGGACATGTATGCAGGCCACGTCCTGCAGGCGATCCGCGCCGGTGCGACCGACGTGATGCCGCGCGGCGCAGTGGCTGCGGAAGTCAGCGAAATCCTCTCGCGCGTGCTCAACACCTCGCTGGCGAGCCATGGGCGGCTCGGCCGCTTCACGCTGGTTCTGGGCACCGATCGCGACGCGACGGCGGTGATCGCGACCGACATGGCGCTGGCCCACTGCCTCGACGGCACCTCGACGCTGCTGATCGACTGCACCCTGCCGTCCAGCACGGCCGAGGCCTATCTCGACCTCAAGGTGGACTACGGCCTGGCCTCGGCCATTTCCGACATCGATCGTATGGATGCCAGCCTGCTCGGCGATGCGCTGGCCCATCACGATCGCTCGGGGCTGTCGCTGCTGACGCTTGATGGCGGCACCGGCACGGAGCCGGTCGGCATCGGCCCTGCCGATATCGTGGGATTGATCCAGCTGCTGCGCACGAGTTGCGGCCACGTCGTGCTTTGCGGCGGCTCGCTGCGCAATGGCGGGCTGCTGCGCGAACTGGCCTCGCAGGCGCAGAGCGTCGAAGTGGTCTGCAGCCAGTCGATCCGTGAACTCGACGCGACCCGTCGCCTGCTAGACCGCGTGGCGATGGACACCGCCAGCGCGCAGCGGCTGCGGCTGCTGGTGTGGGAGCATGATCCGCGCATCCTGCTCGACGGTCGCCGTATCGCCGATGCGCTCGACATCGACACCGTGCTCGGCGTGCCGGTTGACCACGTGCAGCAGCGCAACGCGCTCAACGCGGGCCGGCCGCTGATGATGGAGCGCGACGCGGGCAGCTATGCCCAGGCGATCCGCCGCGCCTGCGGCATCGCCACGCAGTCCAAGAGCACGAACTTCGGCATCGACCGGATGCGCCGCGCCATCCTGCGTTCGGTGGAGCGTAGCGCATGAGCCTGCTCACCAACGATTTCGTCCCCGAGGAGGCGCTGTCCGAACCCAAGCGCAAGGCGCCGATCGCCCAGCCTGCGGCCCAGCGGATGAGCGACAGCTACCAGGCGGTCAAGGCGCTGACCTGCGCCCAGGTCATCGAACAACTCGAGACGCAGGGCATCACTGCCGAGGCGCTGGATCGACGCACGCTGCGCCAGGAGATCGAGCAGGTCATCAGCAGCCGCAGCCGCCGCGGCCAGCTTGCGCTCAACAGCGCCGAGCGGTTGCTGCTGATCGAGGATATCGAGGACGAGGTGGTCGGTCTCGGCCCGCTCGCGCCTTTGCTGCGCGATGCGAGCATCGACGACATCATCGTCAACGGCGCCAACACCATCTACGCCGAGCGTGCGGGCATACTGGAGCGGGTCGAGACCCGTTTTCGCGACGACGCGCACCTCATGAACATCATCCAGCGCATCGTCGGCCCGATCGGCCGCCGCGTGGACGAGGCGACGCCTTTCGTCGATGCGCGCCTTGCCGATGGTTCGCGCGTCAACATCGTCATTCCGCCGATCGCGCTCGACGGCCCGCTGGTTTCGATCCGCAAGTTCCGGCTCCAGGCGCTGAGCATTGAGGACTGCGTCGCGGGCGGCGTGATGAGCCCGGCGATGGCCGCGTTCCTGACCAGCGCCGTGCGCTCGCGGCTCAACATCCTGATCTGCGGCGGCACCGGCGCGGGCAAGTCGACCCTCCTCAACGTGCTGTCGAGCTGCATCAGCAACAAGGAACGCCTCGTCACCATCGAAGACGCGGCCGAACTTCAGCTGCGGCAGGATCACGTCGTTCGCCTTGAAACTCGCCCCCCCAACGTCGATGGCAGCCGCGAGGTCAGCGCACGCGACCTCGTGCGCAATGCGCTGCGCATGCGTCCCGACCGCATCATCCTGGGCGAAGTGCGCGGGGTAGAGGCGGTGGAAATGCTGCAGGCGATGTCCACCGGCCACGACGGCTCGATGGCGACGCTGCACGCTAACACCCCGCGCGATGCGCTCTCCCGTCTGGAGATGCTGCTCGGCTTCGCCGGGCAGCAGAACGACGTACGCGCAGTGCGCCGTTTCGTCGCCAATTCGATCCACGCGATCGTCAACATCCAGCGCCTCGCCAACGGTTCGCGCCGGATCACCTCGGTCGCCGAAGTGACCGGCGTGGAGGGCGAGGCCTATACGCTCAACGAACTGTTCCATTTCGAGGAGCAGCCGCCGATGTCGGGCGAGGGGTTGCACCGCACCTTGTCGCCGCGCCCCTACCATGCCGCGCGGCTCAAGGACTACGCCAGCCCGGTCGTGGACAAGGATGGCCCCGCATGGTGAAGGGCGGCGCCTATCTCCTGCTGGCGCTGCTGATCGTTGGCGCCGTGGCGTGGCAGTGGTTTTCCCAGCGCATGCGGGACCGCGTGACGCTCGACCGCCGGTTGGAGGCCATCGCTTCGCCGGGGAAGATAACCGTCCGGCCGCTGGTGGCGGTGACCGTGCCCGAACGCATCGCGCCGCTGCTCGCGCAGGCGCAGGTCGAACTGACGGTGCCTGCGCTCCAGACCCTGATCGGCGTCATGCTGGTACTCACGCTCATCGTGCTCTTGCTGTTCGGCCCGGCCGCTGCCGTGGTGCTGGTGGTCGGCGTGCCGATGGCTGCACTGTCCTGGCTGCAGGGCCGCGCGCGCAAGCGGGTGGACGCGCTGACCGAAGCGCTGCCGCTCTACCTTGACGGGGTGCGCCAGCTCCAGTCGGTGGGCAATTCGCTCTCGCAGGCCCTGACGCGCGCGCTGGCGGATGCGCCCGAGGCGGTGGCCAGCTACTTCGCGCCGGTCGGCCGCCGCCTGGCGATGGGCGCTCCGGTGGCCGAAAGCGTGCAGCAGCTGGCCGACCGGCTGCAGATTCCGGAAGTCTCGATGATCGCCGCCGCCATTCGCACCAACCTGCGCTACGGCGGCTCGATCGCCACGGTGTTCGGCAACCTCGCCAATATCCTGCGTGAGCGCGTGCGCATCCGCCGCGACCTGCAGGCCGCGACGTCGGAGGCGAAAGTCAGCGCGCGGGTGCTGATCGCGATGCCGCTGCTGGCGATGACGCTGCTGGTCGCGATGAACCGCGCCTATATCGACTTCTTCATCTCCGACCCGCGTGGCCGCAACATGTCGATGGTCGCGATCGGGCTGGAGGTCATCGGCATCATGATCATCCGCCGCATGATGAGGCTGGCGTTCTGATGGCCGGGTTTGTCGCCTCCATGTCGATCTTTGCCGCCCTATCGGGCCTCGCCGTGGCGCTGGTCGGGCTGCGCTGGCTGCAGACCGACGCGCGGCTGCGGGCGCGGGTCGATGGCCGGGCGACGTCCGAAGCGTCGGGTAGCGCCAGTGCGGCACGCAGCTGGCGCACCATGCGCGCACCCCGCGCGCTGCTGGCGCAGGGACGCGACAAGGCCGAGATCGAGAAGCGCCTGCGCGCGGCCGGCTACTTCGATCCGGGCGCGCTCGATATGTTCGTGGCGCTGCGACTGGGTGCGACGCTGGCGGTGATGGCCGCATCGATGGCGACCTGCTTCGTGGTCACCGGCAACCCGCTCAAGCCGATCTTCCCGACTTTTGCCCTCACCGGCCTCACCTACATCGGCGCCAAGTACGCGCTGCAGATGCGCGCGGCATCTCGTGAGCGGGTGCTGACGGCCGAGTTTCCGTTCCTCCTCGATCTCATGCTGATGATGCTGGAAAGCGGCGTCTCGCTCGACCAGTGCTTCCGCGGCATCGCCCGCGACGAGCAGGTGGCAGTGCCCAATCACGCGCGGCTGGTGGCGATGCTGGTCGATGATCTCGACCGCGGGCAGGACTACCAGGTCGCGTTCGACCGCTGGGCCGTGCGCGTCGGCGTCAGCGGCGCGCGCGAACTGGCGGCGCTGTTCCGCCAGTCGCTGTTCCAGGGCATGGAACTGGTGCCTGCCCTGCGCGAATACATCCGCGAATTCTCGCAGCGCCGGGTCGCCCGCGCCCGCGAGGCCATCGGCAAGATCACCGTGCGCATGGTCGTGCTCATGCTGGTGTTCTTCATGCCTGCGCTTTTCATCGTCCTGGCGGGGCCGCCGGTCGCCGCCATCCTCGACACGCTGCGGAGTACCGGGAAATGATCCGTCATCTGCTGCCCGCGACTGTGCTCCTGTTCGCCGCCGGTCCGGCTTTTGCTGCCGATCGTACCGCCGAAGTGCAGGAGGAGACCTCTACCCGCACCTTGTACCTGACGTTGATCCAACAAGCGCGCGCCGATGGCCGTGCCCGCGCTGCGCTGGCCTATCTCGACGATTTCGACCGCAAGCATCCCGACGATCCGCAGGCTCGCGTGCTGCGCGTCAACTGCCTGCTCGACCTCGGGCAAGTCGATGCCGCACGTACGGCACTGGGCCACATCCCGGGCAACGATCGCAGCGGCGCCGCGCTTGCCGTGCGGGGCCATGTGCTAGCCGCCGAGGGGCAATGGGCTCAGGCGGCGACGCAATACGCGGCGGCGTCGCAGGCCAGCCCGGCTGACGCCTTCATCACCAATGCGCTGGGCTATGCGCGCCTGCGGGCAGGACAGACCGCCGAGGCGGTCGAGACGCTGCGGGCCGCGCACGACCTGGCACCGGGCGATGAAGTGGTGCGCAACAACCTGGTCCTCGCGCTCACTCTCAACGGGCGGCTGGGCGAGGCCGACGCGCTGCTCTCCGGCATGACGGACGCCAAGGCGAAGTCGCAGCTGCGCCAGCAGGTAGCGGGCGAAGCCGCGCGGATCGCGGCGGCAGGCAGCGGCATCAAGGTGGCCGGGTCATGAGCCGCCTGAGGGCAACCATCCGCCGCCTGCGGCGGGACGAGCGGGGCGTCGTGGCTCCGGCCGTGGCTGTGCTGGGCGTGCCCCTGCTTCTCTCCGCCGGGCTCGCACTCGATGTGGCGCTCTACTACAGCGGCAACCGCGAACTGCGCATCGCAACGGAGGCAGCGGCGCTTGCGGCTTCGATGCGGCCGACTGACGCCCGCTCGCTGGCCGAGACTTACCTTCAGCACAACGGTTACGACCCTTCGGTAATTCGCAACGTTGAAATCGGTTACTACTGCGCGAACGACGACAGAAAAGCGGCGGACAACGCCGGTTCGCGCTTTTTCCTTCCCGGCGCCCTGCCCGCCGATTGCGCCGGCAGCGCGGTGCGCCCCAATGCGGTCCGCGTGACCACGGGCAAGGGCAGCCGACGGTTCCTGACCGGCGTGCTCGGGGACATGAGCCCTATCCCGGACCTCGCCGCCACCGCCAGCGCGGCGCGTATCGACGAGGCCGGGATTTCCGCCACGTCCGGCCTGCTCGACGTCAGCACCATGGGGGTCGGCGGGCTCCTCCACGCAGTCAACGGCGTGCTTGGCGGGTTGCTTGGTGTTTCGCTGAACTTGTCCGCATCGCAGATCGAGGCGCTGCTCGGCGGCAATGTCGATGCCGGGCTGTTCTTCGACGAACTGGCGGAGCGTTCCGGCTTCACCGGGACTTACGGCGATCTTATCAAGGGTTCCTACGACTTGCGCGATATCGTCGCGGCCGCCGCGCAGGCAGCAGGTCCGGGCGACACCCGCAATGCGCTGAACGCTTTCAACAGCTTCGTACCGGGCGGGCATCGGGTGCCGCTGCGGGGACTGTTCAAGGTCGGTGTGTGGCGCAACATGAAAGTGGGCGAAGCCGACGTGGCGCCTGCGCTGCGCGCGGGCCTCAACGCCTACCAGCTGATCAGCTACGCGGTGCAGGACGATCCGGTTGCGGTCGATCTCTCGCAGGTTATCGCCGCGGTATCTCCGCCGCCGCTGCTGACCGGCAGCCAGGTCGTAATCGCCGCCGCCGCCTCCGGGCCGGTCAACCGTCCGCGTTTCTCGTTCGGTCCGGCAGGCGAGACCGAGGTGGGCACCTCGATGCTGCGGCTCAAGGTACAGGTGACGCTGCTCAACCTGCCCCTCGGCGTCGCGCGGGCGAATGTCCCGGTGATCATCGACATCCAGTCGGCCGATGGGTCGATCTCCAGCATCGACTGCGCGCCGGGAGTGGACCAGCAGACCAACACCACGGTACGCGTCGTCGGCCATTCTTCGCTGGTCAGCGCCTACATCGGCGACATGCCGAGCTGGGCGATGGACAAGCCGCTGCTGCCGATCAAGGCGGCGGACATCACCAAGACCGAAATCCTTCACGTCGGTGTCCCGCTGCCTCTGTTGGCCCAATTGGTCAACGTCACCCTTAAGGGGAGGGCGGTGGCCGAGCCGGTGCTTGGCGGCGAAGTTCGCGGAAACACGCTGGTCTTCGGGCCGGGCACAATAGGCGGCCCTACCCGTTCGGGCACGCCGCAGTCGGTGCTCAACCAAGCGCGTATCGGCAATACCGTGCAGGGTCTCGTCAACAGCCTTACCGGGCCGGGAGGCCTGGAGCTGGATTGCCCGCTGCTGTGCGCGCTGGTCCAGCCCGTGGTCAACGGCAGCGGGCTGATCCCGGCGGTAACCCAGCCCGTAACGGGAATCGTAACCGCCGTCGTGGATCCATTGCTCACCAATGTCCTCGTGGCCCTGGGTATTCAGCTGGGGCACGGAACCTTCTGGGTCGGCGGCGTGCGCTGCGGAGTGCCGGTGCTGATCTAGTTTCAAAATATGGCGCTGCGGGAGCCCCTTCGGCCCGCATCCGCCTCTCTCGACCATGGAGGGATTTGGGGAGTGTAAGTCATGATGAATTCGATACTTAATCTCGTTGCGCGCCTTCGCACGGATGAGCGCGGCCTTACCGCAGTGGAGTACGCGGTGCTGGGCGGCATCGTTGTGGCGGCATTGGTAGCGGTCGGTACACAGTTCGACACTGATCTCCGAGGTGCGTTCACCAGCCTGTTCAACCAGACGCCGGGTTAAGGATCCGGCCGTGCGCATATCGGCAAGGGCACCGCTCCGATTGCTGAAGTGCGATAGGGGGCTCGCAGCGCTGGAGTTCGCCCTGCTGGCTCCAGCGCTGCTGGCCCTCGTGTTCTCGGTTATCGTCTATTCCATCTACTTCACGGCCCAGATCGGCGTGAGGCAGGCGGCGGCCGAAGGGGCGAGGGCAGCAGTCGCCGGTCTGTCCATCGGCGAGCGCGTCACGCTCGCACAGGAGCGGGCACAAGCGGTGATCGACAACTACGGCTCGCTGCTCGGCGGGAAATCGCAGCCGCAGATCACGGCGGGTGCAGGCGACACCAGCGGCACTTTCCGGGTCGAGGTGCACTACGACATGAGCGGCAGTCCGATCATGAAGTACGGGGCCTTCGTGCCACTTCCCGACAGCAACGTCGCAGCCAGCGTGACGGTGACCAACGGAGGATACTGACATGGAAGCTGCAGGATATTTCTATCTTGCCTTTCTTCTGCTCGTGCTCATCCCGGTCGTGGTCCTGCCCTGGGAGGGCCGGACCACCCCGGATTGGCTGTACATGGTGCTCGCCGCGTCTGGGCTTCTCGGCGCGGCGCTGCTGAGCGGTGTTCCGGGGCTGATCCGGGCCTGCGTGGCGGGCGCGGGGAGCCTTGCCATCGCTGGCCTTGCCGTGGCGCTGCTTCGGGCGCACACTGGCGCCCGCGTGCTGACCGGCGGTCAGATCAAGCTGCTGGCCGCGGGAGCGACCTGGCTGGGTTTCAGCGGAACGTTCGCCATGGTGGCGGTAGCGCTGCTGACCCTGTTCGCGCTGGCTGCGTTCCAGAAAGCGGGCGCTGTACGGCGGCGTCCAGATGCTTCGGCGATTTTAGCGGTAGCAATCGTGTCGGTTGCCATGCAACAACATCTACCGGGAATGTGACGGGGCATTCTTAGAATATAACTGGAATGGGAAGACGCGATGCCGAAGAATTGGCGGTCACGCATTGGGGCGCTTCTTGGTCCACAGAATGCCGATGAAGAAGACAACGGAGCGGAGATCTCACAGGGAGCAACGCGAATGTCTGAAATTCCCTCGGCAATGGAAGCCGGTGTATTTCGTCAGGTGGCGCCGGTGCTTGTCGTTGACGACGACACCGACTGGGGCATGGAATGTGCCTTCGCCCTGCGGCAGATGGGATACGAGCCTTTCGTCGCATCGAACGCGGACGAGGCGCAGGCGCTGTTCCGCACGCACGACATTTCCATTGCGATCGTCGATTACAACTTGCCCGGCCTTGATGGCATCGCCCTGATTCGTGAGTTGTCGCGCTATGCCGACGAGCACGAGCGCCAGCTTCGCTTCATCATCGCGACCGGACATGCCACCAAGGATATCGCGATCGATGCCATGCGCGCATCGGCTGCGGACTTCCTTGAAAAGCCGATCAGCCCCGTCGATCTGCGCCGCGCCTTGCAACGCGTGCAGGGCCTCCCCGAAGCGGTGGGTGAGCGCAAGGTGCTGCTCGACAGAATGTCGCAACTGAGCGGAGAATTGCAGCGTCTGGCGGGCCTGATCGATGAGCCCGTGCCCTCGGCCCATCTCGGCCGACCGGCGGAAATCGCGCCGGTACTTCCGGGCGGAGAGGTCGATTCCGCGCAATTGCGAAAGTTCATCAAGGACTTGCTGCGCAAGGAAAGCAAGCGACGGGAAATCGGCGGTGGCGAACTCTTCGGCGATCCGACATGGGCGATGCTGCTCGATCTGCTGCTCGCGAAGATCGAGGCGAGGCGGGTCTCGGTGTCGAGCGCCTGCATTGCATCCGGCGCGCCGATGAGCACTGCGCTCAGACTGGTCCGCCGTCTCGTCGATGAGGATGTGCTATGTCGGCTGCCGGACGAGCAGGACAAGCGGCGGCATTTCCTGGTTATCAACCCGAAGTTCGAACAGCCGCTCATGGTTTATCTGACGGAGCAACTGCACAGCGGCGGATAAAGCTGGCCATCGGCCGCTTCGAGCGATCAAGATGGCCTGATCAGCACCTGCCGGGCCGCACGATCGATTGCGAAGCCGAACTCATCTGCATTGGCGCTGCAACTTAGCCAGTGGGCGCCCGGATGCTCCCAGTCGGCGACGGTCATCGGTTCGCCCTCGCGGTTCTGCCAGGTTACCGGTTCGGGAAACCGCTCGAACAGCGGAAGTCTCGCCGCCCTTGCGGCCGAAAGCGCGCAGGTATGCTCTTCCAGCGCCGTATCGCGTGTTGCCCAGTCGATCCAGCCTATTTCGTTGTCCTGGCAATAGGCGTTGTTGTTACCACGCTGCGTGCGCCCGAACTCGTCTCCGGCGGTCAGCATGATCGTGCCGGTCGAGGCGAACAGGGTGCCGAGCAGGGCTTCAAGATCGCGGTGCCGGGCCGCTGCCACGGCCGGGTCGTCGCTCGGGCCTTCGATGCCGTTGTTCCAGCTGAAGTTCTCGCCATGACCGTCGCGATTGTCCTCGCCGTTGGCCTGGTTGTGGCGCTGCTCGTAGGATACCGTGTCGGCAAGCGTGAAACCGTCGTGCGCGGCGAGGAAGTTTACCGAGCGGCAGCCCTCAGGCGGTGATTGCGAGCCGAAGATGTCGGTCGATCCGGCAAGGCGCGTGGCCAGCGTGCCGATATTGCCCTCGCCTTTCCAGAAGTGGCGGCCGTCGTCGCGGAAACGGTCGTTCCATTCGAGCCAGTTGGCGGGGAACTGGCCGAGTTGATAGCCTCCCGGCCCGATGTCCCATGGCTCGGCGATCAGGACCCGGTCCGCCAGCACGGCATCGGCGGCGATCTCGGCGAAGATCGGTGCATCCGAAGCGAAGCCCGGGCCGCGCGCCATGATCGGGGCAAGGTCGAACCGGAACCCGTCGATGCCGCACTGGACGACGAAATGGCGCATTGCGTGGAGTGTCAGTTCGCGGACGGCGGGATTGGCGAAGTCCAGCGTATTGCCGCACCCTGTGTCGTTGATCAGTTGTCCGTTCGGCGCATGTGCATACATCGCATTGTCAAGACCGCGCAGCGAAAGGACGCCGCCCTGCACGTCGCTTTCGCCCGAATGGTTGAACACCATGTCGAGCAGGACGCCCATCCCCGCATCATGGAGGGCGGCGACGGTCCGGCGCAGTTCCTCGACGCCGCCGGGGCACAGGCCGGGGTCCAGCGCCATCATCGCCACCGGATTGTAGCCCCACGAATTCACCAGCCCCAGCGGGGGCAGGTGCCTTTCGTCGATCCACGCCACGATCGGCATCAACTCGACGGCGGAAACATGCAGGCGGGTAAGGTGGTCCAGTACGGCTGGATGCGCCAGCGCCGCCACGGTGCCGCGCAGGGCCTCGGGGACGTCGGGGTGGAGCATGGTAAAGGCCCGCACGTTGAGTTCGTAGACCAGCCCGCCGCGCGCGAAGCGGCGCGGTTTAATCGGGGCGACCTTGATGGGTGCGGCAACGATCGATCGCGGGATGATATCGGCGGTATCGTTTCCAAAAGCAGCGAGGCGCGGGCTCTGGATAAAGCGGCGATCCAGTTCGACGGCGTAAGGGTCCACCAGCAGCTTGGACGCATCGAACCAGTGCCCCTCGGCGGGTTCCCAGCGCCCTTCCGCGCGATACCCGTAGCCTGCCCCGGAGAGGTCGGCAGGGAGGCTCAGGGTCCAGTTGTCGCCCTCGCGCTCCATCGGGTGGCGGGTTTCCTCTTCGCCGTCGAAGAGGCACAGCCACATCGCTTCGGCGCGGGGGGAGCGTACCGCGAAGCGGGTCCAGCCCGCCTCCACTCTGGCGCCGAGGCTCGTCACGCCGTCAGCGTGCGATAGAGGTCGGCGTAGGCCTTGCCGCTCGCTTCCCAGGAGAAGTCGCTTTTCATCGCGTTTTTCTGGAGGCGCTCCCAGACATCGGGCTGGGCGTGAAGCTGGACCGTACGGGTGATAGCCGCCGCCAGATCGTCGTAAGTGACGCCGTCGAACTGGACGCCGGTGGCACAGCCTGCGGCCAGGGCGGCCGGATTTGCGTCGATTACCGTGTCCGCCAGCCCTCCGGTACGCGCGACGACGGGCAGGCAGCCATAGGCAAGGCCGTAGAGCTGCGTCAGGCCACAAGGCTCGAAGCGCGAGGGGATGAGGATCGCGTCGCCGCCCGCCTGCATGCGGTGGGACAGCGCCTCGTCGTAGCCGATGCGGATGCCGACGCGGCCGGGATGGCGGGCGGCGCCTTCGATCAGGGCGCGCTCCAGCGCAGCGTCGCCGGAGCCCAGAAGTGCCAGTCTTCCGCCGATTCCGACGAGGTGGTCGAGGACGTCCGGGAGGACGTCCATACCCTTCTGCCAGGTCAGGCGGGTGACGACGATGAAGATCGGGCCGTCGCTTTCGTCGAGGCCGAATTCGGCCTCCAGGGCGCGCTTGTTGGCGCGGCGTTTGTCCAGCGTGCGGTGGCTGTAAGGGGCCGCCAAAGCCGCGTCGGAGGCCGGATTCCACACGTTTGCGTCGATGCCGTTGAGGATGCCGTGAACCGCCGCGCCGCGCTCCACGATCAGGCCTTCGAGGCCCATTCCGAACACGGTGGAGCGGATTTCGCGGGCATATGTCGGGCTGACGGTGGTGATCGCATCGGCGCTGGAGAGGCCCGCTTTCAGCATTCCCACGCCGCCGTGGTATTCGACCCCGTCGAGTGCCCATGCGCTTGAAGGAAGTTCAATTCGATCAAAGACTTCGGGAGCAAACCAGCCCTGAAAAGCCATGTTGTGGATGGTGATGACCGAACGGCACCCAGCGGCACCTAGCGGCACGTAACGCAGGTATGCGGGGGCCATGGCGGCCTGCCAGTCGTGCGCATGGAGCACATCGAAGCCCTGTGGCTTGCCCCGCTTGATGATCACCCCGCCTGCAATCTCGGCAGCGGCTTTTCCGAGAGCGGCGAAGCGCTGCCAGTTGTCGGCCCAGTCGATCCCGGCAGCGTCGGAGTAAGGGCCCCCCTCCCGTGTATAGAGAGCGGGGGCATCGAGCACCAGCAGCGGGTGGCCATCGGGCAAGGTGCCCGCCAGCAGCCGCGCCGGGGTGCCGAGCAGCGAGTCCCATGCGTGAACCACCTTGGGCCGCCGTCCCAACGCCGCCAGCACCGAGGGGTAGCCGGGCAGCAGCGTGGTCATCTCCACCCCGTGCGGGGCGAGGGCGCCGGGCAGCGCGCCCGCGACGTCGGCAAGGCCGCCGGTCTTGACCAGCGGCACCGCCTCGGAGGCAACGGACAGGACTTTCAGCGAGGTCACGGTTTCACCATCACAGTTTCACCATCACAGTTTCACCATCACAGGCCCAGCCGGTCGATCATCGGCTTGGTGATCAGGCATACGCCGTTCTCGGTGCGGCGGAAGCGGCGGGCGTCGAGTTCGGGGTCCTCGCCGACGACCAGCCCCTCGGGGATGCGCACGCCGGAATCGACGATCACGCGCTTGAGCTGGGCGCTGCGGCCGATGTTGCAGTAGGGCAGGATCACGCCCTCTTCCACACTGGAGAAGCTGCCCATCTTCACGCCCGTCATCAGCAGAGAGCGCCGGGCCAGAGCACCCGAGACGATGCAGTCGTTCGAGATCAGCGACGAGATCGCATGGCCCCGCCGCCCGTCTTCGTCATGGACGAACTTGGCCGGCGCGGCGACCACCGAGTCCGACCAGATCGGCCATTCGCGGTCGTACATGTCGAGCTTGGGCACGGTGTCCGTCAGGTCGAGGTTGGCGTCGAAATAGGCGTCGAGCGTGCCCGCGTCGCGCCAGTATTCCTCGATCTCCTCGGCCGCACGGATGCAACTGTTGGTGAAGCGGTGGGCCTGTGCCTTGCCGTGCTTGACGATGTAGGGGATGATGTCGCCGCCGAAATCGCGCTTGCTGTCGGGGTCGGCGGCGTCGCGGCGCAGCTGCTCGAACAGGAAATCCGTGTTGAACACGTAGATGCCCATGGAAGCCAGCGCCATGTCCTCCTGTCCCGGAATGCCCGGCGGATCGGCGGGTTTCTCGACGAAGGCGGTGATGCGGTCCTCGGCATCGACGTGCATGACGCCGAAGGCCACCGCCTCCATGCGCGGCACCACGAGGCAGCCGACGGTCACGTCCGCGCCTGAGTTGACGTGCTCCTGCAACATCAACTCGTAGTCCATCTTGTAGACGTGGTCGCCCGCCAGGATCACCATGTACTTGGGCGCGTGCGGCTGGATGATGTCGATGTTCTGGTAGACCGCATCCGCCGTGCCCTCGTACCACAGCAGCTCGGAAATGCGCTGGCTGGCGGGGAGGATGTCGAAGCTCTCGTTACGCTCGGGGCGCATGAAGTTCCACGCGCGCTGCATGTGGCGGATCAGGCTATGCGCCTTGTACTGCGTGGCGACGCCGATGCGGCGGATGCCCGAGTTGATCGCGTTCGACAGCGCGAAGTCGATGATCCGGGCCTTGCCGCCGAAGTAGACGGCGGGCTTGGCGCGGTTGTCGGTCAGCTCCCTCAGGCGGCTGCCTCGTCCGCCGGCCAGGACATAGGCCATGGCATCGCGCGCGAGCGGCGAGCCGGAAGCTGGTCTCATTTTATGTCTCTCCGTAGTTATGCGTATGATTGGAAACTTGATGAGGTAATTCAGGGTATTCCCGCATCAGCCCCCTCGTTCGTCATTGCGAGCGCAGCGAAGCAATCCAGGGCGGCGTAAAACGGCCCTGGATTGCTTCG
>NZ_BAAILP010000039.1:20164-37717 GCF_054589055.1 Novosphingobium sp. 11B
AATGGCGGCAAAGTTACCGTCGCCTGCCCGTCCAACGCCTTCACCTGACCGAGGTTGCCCTTGCCGGTGCCCCCGTAGTGGACGGAATCGCTGTTGAGCACTTCGCTCCACTTGCCGTCGATCGGCAGGGGGATGCGATACTCGACGCGCATCGTGGGCGTCATGTTGGCGATCACCGCGACAGGCTTCGCCCCCGGTGCCTTGCGCAGCCAGGCGAAGACGCAGTTCTCCTTGTCGTCGACGATCAGCCACTCGAAGCCCTCGGGATCGCAATCCCCCGCGTGAAGCGCGGGCTTGGTGCGATAGAGGCGGTTGAGATCCTTCACCAGATTGCGCACGCCTTCGTGCGCGGGGGCATCGCGCAAATCCCAGTCGAGCGCGCGCTCCTCGCTCCATTCGCGGCGCTGGGCGAATTCCTGCCCCATGAACAGCAGCTTCTTGCCCGGATAGGCCCACATGAAGGCGTAGTAGGCGCGCAGGTTCGCGAACTTCTGCCAGTCGTCGCCGCTCATCTTGCCCAGCAACGAGCCCTTGCCGTGAACCACTTCGTCATGGCTGAGCGGCAGGACGTAGTTTTCCGAGAAGGCGTAGACGAGGCCGAAGGTCAGGTCTTCATGGTGATACTTCCGATGCACGGAATCGCGCGCCATGTAGCGCAGCGTGTCGTGCATGAAGCCCATGTTCCACTTGAACCCGAAGCCCAGCGCGGTCTCGCGCCCCTTGCCGTCGCCTTCGTAGGCGGGCTGGGTGACGCCGGGCCATGCCGTCGATTCCTCGGCGATGGTCATGAAGCCGGGGTGCTCGCGGTAGACGGCGCGGTTGACTTCGCGCAGGAATTCCACCGCCTCCCAGTTCTCGCGGCCACCGTCCTGATTGGCGATCCACTCGCCCGCCTTGCGCGAGTAGTCGCGGTAGAGCATCGAGGCGACGGCATCCACGCGCAGCCCGTCGACGTGGTAGCGCTCGGCCCAGAACAGCGCGTTGTTGAGCAGGAAGCTGGCGACCTCGCGGCGGCCGAAGTTGTAGATCAGCGTGCCCCAGTCGGGCTGCTGGCCCAGCTTCGGGTCCGCATGTTCGTAAAGCGCGGTGCCGTCGAAGCGGCAGAGGCCGTGCTCGTCCTTGGGGAAGTGCGCGGGCACCCAGTCGAGCAGGACGCCGATGCCCGCCCGGTGCGCGCCGTCGACGAAGCGGGCGAAGCCGGCAGGTTCCCCGAAGCGCGAAGTCGGGGCGTAGAGGCCGGTCGTCTGGTAACCCCACGAAGGATCGTAGGGGTGCTCGCTGATCGGCAGGAACTCGATATGGGTAAAGCCCATCTCGACCACGTAGGGGATCAGTTCGTCGGCCAGCGCATCCCAGTCGAGGAACCAGTTCCAGCGGTCGCGCTTCCACGAACCGGGGTGGACCTCGTAGATCGAGACCGGCACCTTGCGGGCGTCGACGGTGGCCCAGTGCTCGCGGTGGGCCTTGTCGCCCCAGTCGAGCTTGGCCGGAACGGCGGTGACCGAGGCGTTGTCCGGCCGGATTTCCGACATGAAGGCGAAGGGATCGGCTTTCAGCGGCTGCACCATGCCGTCGGCGCCGACCACGTGGTACTTGTAGGCGCGGTAATCGCCGATGTCGGGGATGAAGATTTCCCACACGCCGATATCGGCGCGGGCGCGCATGACGTGGCGCTTGGCGTCCCAGTCGTTGAAGTCGCCCACCACGCTGACCTGCCGGGCGTTGGGCGCCCAGACCGCGAAGTGGACGCCGTGTGCGCCCTCATGCTCGATCAGGTGCGCGCCCAGCTTGTCGAAAAGGCGGTAATGCGTGCCTTGCGCGATCAGCAGGTCGTCCACCGGGCCGAGGACCGGACCGAAGGTATATGGGTCGGTTACAAGCCAGTCATGCCCGTGCGCTGTGCAGCGGTAGCGGATCGGCTGCGGCTTGATACGTAGCCGTCCTTCGAACAGGTAGCGCGGATCGACCTTGTCGAGCTTGCCGAGCCAGTGCCCGTCGAGGCTGAACGCCTCGACAGTCTCGGCGCCCGGAAGGATCGCCCTCAGGTGCGTCCCGTTCGGCCCGGCATGGGTGCCGAGCAGCGAGAACGGATCTGCGTTGGTTCCTAGAAGCAGGGATTCGAGAGCGCTTTCCGTTGGCTTCACAGAACTTTCCAGATGTCCTTGGCGTACTCGGAGATAGTACGGTCCGAGGAGAACCAACCGACGTTGGCGATGTTCCGGATTGCCGAGGCGCGCCAGCCCGCCTTGTTCTCCCACCGCGCGTCGACTTCGCGCTGGGCGGCGGTGTAGCTGTCGAAATCGGCGGCGCACATGAACCAGTCATGCTCGTAGATGCCGTTGACCAGCCCTTCGTAGCGGTGCGGATCGTCGTGCGAGAACACGCCCGAGGCGATGGCCGACAGGGCCTGCCCCAGCTCGCGCGATTCCTCGATGATGGCGCGGGGGTTGTAGCCCTCGGCGCGCTTGGCGGCGACTTCCTCGGCGGTGAGGCCGAAGATGACGATGTTCTCGTCTCCGACGTGTTCCTTGATCTCGACGTTGGCGCCGTCGAGCGTGCCGATCGTCAGCGCGCCGTTGAGGGCGAATTTCATGTTGCCCGTGCCCGAGGCTTCCATGCCCGCGGTCGAGATCTGCTCCGACAGGTCGGCGGCGGGGATGATCCGCTCGGCCAGGCTGACATTGTAGTTGGGCACGTAGACGACCTTGAGCAGCCCGCCCACCGAGGGGTCGGAATTGACGCGCCGGGCGATGTCGTTGGCCAGCTTTATGATGAGCTTGGCGTTGTGGTAGCTCGACGCCGCCTTGCCGCCGAAGATCTTGACGCGCGGCACCCAGTCGCGCTCGGGATGGCTGCGGATCTGGTCGTAGAGCGCGACCGTCTCGATCAGGTTGAGCAGTTGGCGCTTATATTCGTGGATGCGCTTGATCTGGACGTCGAACATCGCGTCGGGATCGAGGCGGATGCCCATCGTGCGCTTGATGTAGTCCGCCAGCGCGACCTTGTTCGATCGCTTGACCTCGGCGATGCGCTCACCAAGCGCGGCGTCGTCCGCCAGCGCGTTGAGGTCGGACAGCTTCGCCGCGTCGTCCAGGAATTCAGGGCCGATGGCGTCCCTGATGACCTTGGTGAGCCCCGGATTGCACTGCTGCAGCCAGCGGCGCGGGGTGACGCCGTTGGTCTTGTTGTTGATCCGGCTCGGGTAGAGCGCGTGGAGATCGGCGAAGACCGTCTCCTTCATCAGGTCGGTATGCAGCGCGGCGACGCCGTTGATCGAGTGCGCGCCCACGAACGCGAGGTTCGCCATGCGCACGCGGCGCTCCCCGCTCTCGTCGATGAGGCTGATCGCGGCGATCTGCGCGTCGGTCAGGCCCGCCTTACGCGCTTCGCGCAGGACGCGGCTGTTGATCGCGTAGATGATCTGCATGTGGCGCGGCAGCAGGCGCTCGAACAGCGGCAGCGGCCAGGTTTCCAGCGCCTCGGGCAGAAGGGTGTGGTTGGTGTAGGAGATGGTCTTCTTGGTGACCTCCCACGCCTCGTTGAACTCCAGCCCTTCGAGGTCGACCAGAACGCGCATCAGTTCGGCGACGGCGACCGAGGGATGCGTGTCGTTGAGCTGGATCGCGGCCTTGTCCGGCAGGGTGCGGATATCGCCCTCGTACTGGACGTGGCGGCGCACGATGTCCTGGATCGAGGCGGCGGTGAAGAAATACTCCTGCCGCAGCCGCAGTTCCTGGCCCGCCGGGCTGGAGTCGGCCGGATAGAGCACGCGCACCAGCGCCTCGGCCCGCACCTTCTCCGCCAGCGCGCCGAAGTGGTCGCCGGCGTTAAAGGCGTCGAGCTTCAGCGGGTCGATCGGGTTGGCGGTCCACAGCCGCAGCGTGTTGACGCGCTTGCCGCGCCAGCCGACCACCGGGGTATCGACGGCGGTGGCGTCCACTTCCTCGGCCGCGTTCCACATGACACCGTCGCCCTTGGCGATTACCTCACCGCCGAAGCCGATGCGGTAGGTGCTCTCCAGCCGCTCGAACTCCCACGGGTTGCCGTGAGCGAGCCATGTCTCGGGCAGTTCGACCTGCCAGCCGTCGTCGATGCGCTGGCGGAACATGCCGTTCACGTAGCGGATGCCGTAGCCGTAAGCCGGAATGTCGAGCGTCGCGAGGCTCTCCATGAAGCACGCCGCCAGACGCCCGAGGCCGCCGTTGCCGAGCGCCGCGTCGGGCTCCAGCTCCTCCAGTTCGGCAAGGTCGAGGCCGAAGGAAGCGAGGGCCTTCTCCATGTCGCGCGTGACGCCCAGGTTCGAGAGCGCGTCGCGCAGCAGGCGACCGATCAGGAACTCCATCGAGAGGTAGTAGACGCGCTTGCCGCCCGCTTCGTACGTCCGCTGGGTCGATTCGATCCATGCGTCGATGATGTGATCGCGCAAGGTCAGGATCGAGGATGCGTACCAGTCATGCTGCTTGGCCGCGCGCTGATCCTTGCCGATGCGGCGACGCAGGACGCGCAGGATGTCCTTTTCCATCTGCGAGACGGCGTCTTGCTTGATGTCGGACACGGGTTCGCTGGCCATGAGCACACTCCATAGCAGGCCATGCCGACGTACCGAATACGGCTCGACGGGACGGGCCGGTTGATGCCAGGACGAAGGCGACGCCCCCTTCCCGTTCCTAAGGAGTAATGGCTAGCACAGGCTTGCGATGCGGCAAGAGAGATTGTGCAGTGCGGCAATGATTTTCCTGCCCGGGAAAGACCGGAGCCGCGCAAGGCAGCCCCGGCCTCCTGCATGGACCTAGCGGTCCTCCTCCCAGGTGCAGTCCTTGATCTCGATGCCGAGGTCGGCGACCAGCTTGCGCATGCCGAGGACGTCGAACAGCACTTCGCCCTCGCCGATACGGCGGCGGAACTCGACCTCGTTGGCTGCGCGGGCCTCGGCATTCGTGACGGCCAGTTCCAGCAGCGCGCGCGGGATCACCAGAACGCCGTCCGAATCGCCGACGATCAGGTCGCCCGGCTCCACCAGCACGCCATCGACCACGATCGGCACGTTGACCGCAGCCGGGCCGCGCTTCTTGGGGTGTTCGGGAGAGACGGCGGTAGACCAGACCGGATAGCCGAGGTCCCGGATCGCATCGACGTCGCGCGTGGCGCCATGGACGACGGTGCCGACGAGGCCCTTCTTCTGCGCGAACGTGCAAGCGACGTCGCCCCACAGCGCGCCTTGATGCCCGCCACCGTTGGTCAGGACCAGCACGTCACCCGCCTCGGCGGTATAGAGTGCGGCATGGATGGCGAGGTTATCGCCCGGGAAGTTCCACGCCGTCACCGCTGGGCCGCAGACCTTCTGGCCGGGCGCGATGGGGACCATGGCCGGGCTCATCAGGCACATGCGCCCGGCGATCTCGCCAAGGCCTTCGTGCAAGTCGGCGATGCCGAACTTCGCGGCGCGGGCGATGAGCGCCGGGTCGGGGCGGTGCACCCTGGCATAGATCACGGACTTGGTGGGCACGGTCACGGCAGAACCTCCGGGTTGAGCAGGGTGGCGGGGACTTCGCCCCGGCTGACGGTGTCGATGACGGCGGCGACATGAAGCGCCATGTCCTTCATCCCCGCCTCGGTCACGCCCGCGACGTGGGGCGAGAGCAGGCAGTTGGAGAGGCCGAACAACGGGTGGTCGGCAGCGGGCGGTTCGTCGGCGAAGACGTCGATTCCCGCTCCGGCGATCTGGCCGCAGCGTAGCGCCTCGGCCAGCGCCGCCTCGTTGACGATCCCTCCGCGAGAGCAGTTCACCAGCAGCGCGTGCGGCTTCATCATGCCCAGTTCGACGGTATCGATGAGGTTGCGGGTGCCCTCGGTCAGGGGCACGTGAATGGATACGATGTCGCAGCCGAGCACGCCCGTCAGGTCTGCCGGTTCGACACCTGCGGCGCGCACTTCAGCATCGGACACCACAGGATCAAAGGCCAGCACCTCACACCCGAACCCGGCGCCGCAGATCTTGGCGACTTGCCGGGCGATCCGGCCGAAGCCGATCAGACCGACGCGGGCACCGGTGAGGTCGCCGAGGCGGATGCCCCAACGTTCGTCCCAGCGCCCCTCGCGCACGAGGGCATCCATATCGCGCGTGCGGCGCAGTAGGCCGAGCATCAGCGCCACCGCGCCTTCCGCGACAGCGGTGGAGTTGTTGCCGCCCGGCGTGTTGGCGACCATCACCCCTTGCTGGGTAGCGGCGGGAATGGCGATGTTGTCCACGCCGGCACCGTGCTTCACGATGGCTTTGAGGCTGTGCATCGCCCCGAAGATTTCTGGCCCCAGCGGGCTGGTGCGGATGACGAGCACGGTCGTTTCGGCCACTCTGGGATCGTCGAGTCCGATGACGTCATGCGCCGCCGCGATGCGCTCCACTCCTGACGGATGGATCGGATCGACGATGCAGACGCGCTCTCGGAAGGGGGTGGGGGTATCCTTGGACATTGTTGTTGATGTATACCATCGGGACGATTTCGGATGGCCTGACGGTGAAAGGCCTTTGCCGCAGGGTCAAGCTGCAATACGGTTGACGGCCCATGACATGTATCCGATCCCGGCACTTCCCGTCCGGGCGATCAATCGAAGGAGAGGACAATGTTCGCCGCCCCGCCCGCCGTCACCGCGGAAGTGTTCTGCCGTATTCCCGACAAGTTCCGCCGCTTCGGCGAAAGTACGCAGTGGGCGCAGGTCCAGCTTCACGGCGCCGCCGCACCTGTGTTCCTCGAAGGTCCGGTCTTCGATGCGGCGGGCAACCTGTGGGTCACCGACATTCCCTGGGGCCGACTGTTCCGGATCAGCCCGGATGGGACATGCGAGGTGGGTTTCGAATACGACGGCCAGCCCAACGGCATGAAATTCCTGAGCGACGGCCGCCTGCTGGTGGCCGACCACCACAAGGGCATGGTCATCTGCGACCCCGCCACCGGCCGGTCGGAGACGTGGTTCGATCGCTATCTGCTCGAACCGTTCCTGGGCTGCAACGACCTGACGATCGCGAAGAACGGCGACATCTGGTTCACCGACCAGGGCCAGTCCGGCTGGCAGAACCCCAACGGCCGCCTGTTTCGCGTCCGCGCCGGGACCGGGCGGCTGGAATTGATGCTGGACGGCATTCCCAGCCCCAACGGCCTCGTGCTCAACAAGGCGGAGACCGCGCTTTACCTTGCCGTGACGCGCGCCAATGCGGTGTGGCGTTGTCCTCTCGTCAATGGCGGCGAGGTGATCTCCAAGGTCGGGACCTATATCCAGCTTTCCGGCGGCTCCGGTCCGGACGGGCTGACCATCGATGAGAACGACAACCTCGTCGTCTGCCATGTCGGCTTCGGCGCGGTGTGGCTGTTCTCCGACCGGGGTGAGCCGATGCTGCGGATCGACGTTCCGGAGGGGCGCTACACCACCAACGCGGCCTACGGCGGGCCGGGGAACAGGTGGCTGTTCTTTACGGAATCGAGCACCGGGACGGTCTACAAGGTCGAGATGCCGGTGGCCGGTCGGGCGATCCACGCGGCAACGATCTAAAGTTCCTCCCCGAGCTTGCTCGGGGAGGGGGACCGGCGACGTAGTCGGTGGTGGAGGGGGAGAGTTCGAACAATTCCCCCTCCGTCAGCCCTGACGGGCTGCCACCTCCCCGAGACAAGCTCGGAGAGGAATTAGGCGGCTGTCAGGCCTGCCGCCGCAATCCCCGCGAAGGCCGCTTCCTCATCCTTGTCCGAGAGGTCACCGCTGACGCCGACCGCGCCGAGCAGCACGCCCGCCTCGTCACGCACCAGCACGCCGCCTGCCGCCGGGATCAGCTTGCCGTGCCACGCGGCCGACAGCGCCGCCATGAATTGCGGGCGTTCCGCCGCCATGTCGCCGAGCTTGCGGCTGGACACGCCCATCGCCAGCGCGCCCGCCGCCTTGCCTGCGGCAATGTCCGGGCGGCCATAGCCTGAGCCGTCCTCGCGCTCCATGGCGACGAGGTGGCCGCCGGCGTCGAGCACCACCACGGTCAGCGGATTGAGCCCCATCTCGCGGCCCCTTGCACGGGTAGCGGTGATCAGGCTGCGGGATTGTTCAAGGGTAATCATGCGCACGGGTTCTCCGGAATCAGAGGGCGAACCTTGGGAAAGGCGGCACTTGCCTGCCCATCCAGTGCGGATTTTACAAGCGCCCGCTCACTCCGCCGTGAGCGGTATCGCCCCCCCGTCGCCGATCAGGTGCCCGTAGCGCAGCAAGCTGGTGCGGGTGCGGCGGATGTGCATGACGAGGGCGGCCTGCGCGGTCTCGACCTCGCGCTTGGCGATAGCGTCGTAGAGCAGCTGGTGCTCCAGATCGTGCGTGCGTCCAGACGGGCTTTTCGTTCCCGGCGTGGGGCTTGCCGCTGCCCCTGACATCGCCAGCTTCATGTAGGCGCGGCGATAGCTTTGCGTCGTGTCCCAGACCCGCTCGACGATCTGCGCGAGCAGCGGGGTCGAATGACGGCGATAGGTGATCCAGTGGAATTCGCGGCCCAGCGCGATCGCCTCGTCGATGTCGGCGGTCTGCTCGTTGCGCTCCATGACGTCGCGCAGGTCGGCAAGGTCGGCTTCGGTCAGGTGCGGCACGCTGTCGGCGAGGAGCAGCGGCTCGATCCGCTCGCGGATTTCGTAGGACACCTCGAGGTCGCGCCGCGTGAGGCTGGTGACGCGCGCTCCGGCATTGGCGCGCATGGTGACGAGACCGCGCGCTTCGAGGATGCGCAGGGCATCGCGCACCGGGATGCGGCTGGTGGAGAGTTCGTCCGCCAGTTCGTCCTGTTTGATCCGCGCGCCGGGGGGGAGGGCGCCCGATAGGATACGTTCGGCGAGGATGTCAGCGACGCGCTGGCTGGCGACGCCCTGGGGTACGGCAAGGTCTTTGGTCATGGCGTCGCTTCGCGTTTTGGATACGATCCGGGGCATAGACCGTTATGAAGGGGTGCGCAAACGGGTACTTAACGGCACCCAAGGATGCTCTAAGCGTGCCCCAAGGGGCACTCAACGGCACCTAGGAGTACTCTAAGGGCGGCCTATGCAGGCGATCCGGCATTCCTGAGCCACCGAGTCATCGCACATCCGTCATCCCGGACTTGGTCCCGGGACCGTCGAGTGCTCTGGAGACGAGAACTGGCGACTGGAGCCTGCAAAGCCGCGCCATCTATCGAGTTCACGCGGCTCTGCCAGCGATCCCGGCTTTCGCCGGGATGACGATCTCCGCTCAGTGCTGCGCCCACTCCACGCGGTAGAGATCGAAGCGGCGGTCCTTGAGGTTCTGCACCGCGCCCGACTGGCGCGCCGTCAGCAGGGCATCGAGGCTGAGATCGGCGATCGCGATCGTCTCGGTATTGGCCGCCGCTTCCGCCGCCACGCCATCGCGCGAGAACGGGAAGTCGCTCGGCGTCAGGATCGCGCTTTCGGCATAGTGGACGTCCATGTTCTCGACGTTGGGCAGGTTGCCCACCACGCCCGAGGTGACGACGTAGCACTGGTTCTCCACCGCGCGGGCCTGCGCGCAGTAGCGCACGCGCAGGTAGCCGCGCCGCTCGTCGGTGCAGAACGGCACGAACAGCATCAGCGCGCCCTGGTTGACGAGGTGGCGGGCCAGTTCGGGGAACTCGCTGTCGTAGCAGATCATCACTCCGATCGGCCCGCAGTCGGTGGGGATCACATTGGCGCCGTAGCCGCCCTTGATGTTCCACCAGCGCCGTTCCGAAGGGGTGGGGTGCAGTTTCTGCGTCTCATGCACGGCGCCGTCGCGCAGGAAGGTATAGGCGATGTTGCGGATCTCGCTCTTGCCGCCCTTCAGCTTCACGCGGGTGGGGTGCGAGCCGCCGATGATGTTGATGTTGTAGCTGACCGCCATGCGCGCCATGAACTCGACGAAGCGCTCGGTGTATTCGGCGATCTTCTCGATCGCCTCGACCGGCTGCAGCTTGGTCTCCTCGATGGAGAGCAGTTCGAGGGTGAACAGTTCGGGGAACACCACGAAGTCGCTCTCGTAATCGGCGGCCACGTCGATCCAGTATTCCACCTGGGCCTCGAACTCGTCGATGGTGGCGATCTTGCGCATCTGGAACTGCACGGTGGCGACGCGCACGCTGGAAGGCACGCGCTCCTTGAGGCCGGGCACCGACTTGCCGGTGTCCAGCGGGGCGAGCGGGTTGGTCCAGTACATCAGCACCGCGTTGCCGCCGCTCTCGCGGTCGGTGGGGATGTAGTCGGGCAGGATGCCGCGCGGCTCGTAGCCCTCGTTCATCTGGAAGTTGATGACCTGGTCGCGGATCTTCTTGTCGCGCACCGCCTGCACGTAGTCGGCCGGATCGGGATAGGCGCGCTTGCGGCGGTAGTAGCCGGGCATGCGGCCGGCGAAGGCGATGCCCTGCAGCTCGAAATACTGGCAGACCTCGCGGCGCTTGCGGTAGAGGCGCTGGCCGATGCGCAGGCGGCGGTAGTCGGGATCGACGCAGACCTCGAAGCCGTAGAGTACGTCGCCTTCGGGCGCAGGCGGGCGGCCGTAGCCGCCGTTGCTGATCTCTTCCCAGGTGTGCGGCTTGAAGGCGAGGTCGGAGGTGACGATCATCGTCGCGCAGTGGCCGACGACCTTGCCTTCGTACTCGGCCACGAACTGGCCTTCGGGGAAATTGATGACCTGCCCGCGTATCTCGGCGCGGGTGAAGGCATCGGCCTTGCCGTAGACCTTGACGGAGAGACGGGCGATCGCGGCGGCGTCCGCGACGGTCGCTTCGCGGATGATGAGCTTGGCTTTGGTCTGGTCCATGAGCGCTGTTCTACGCATTGCGGCGCGGAAGGTTCCAGTCCGTAATCCTCTTGAGCGGATTCATTTTTTCTCAGGCGACGCGGGATACATGGGGCGCCCGGGCCGTTGTCTTCCCTGAAAGGAGACTGCCCCCATGAGTGCAACCCTTTACGCTCTCGCACTGTTCGCCTGTTCGGACGACGGCACCGCCTGCCAGCGGCTGGAGACGCCGGTGCGGACTTACGAGACGCGCGGTTCCTGCGATGCCGGTATCGATAGTGCGCTCGATACCGAAGCCGCCCGCAAGGCCGAGGCGCCCACCGTCTACGCGCAGTGCCTGACGAGCAGGCAGATGGCCTCGATCGGCAAGGGCACCATCGACCTCACGCGGGTCAATGGCGCGCGATTTGCCAGCGCGGGGTTCTGAAAACCCGCGCAAATCTGGGACACTCTGACCTGCCAACCCCGCTCAGCCTGAGCCTGTCGAAGGCCCCGTGGTGGACGCCAACGCCCTAGGCTTCGACAAGCTCAGCATGAGCGGTGGAGGAGGGTAACGCGGAAGAGAGGTAATCTCACCCCCGGCCGCGATAACCCGGTACACCCTGATCGGGCACCCAGAGCCCGGCGGGCGGCGCGTCCGATTGCCAGAACACGTCGATCGGGATACCGCCGCGCGGATACCAGTAACCGCCGATGCGCAGCCACAGCGGCTTCATCTCGTTGAACAGGCGCTGGCCGATGCCGACGGTTACGTCCTCGTGGAAGGCGCCGTGATTGCGGAACGAGCCGAGGAAGAGCTTGAGGCTCTTCGATTCGACGATGGTTTCGCCGGGCGCATAGTCGATCACCAGATGCGCGAAGTCGGGCTGTCCGGTCACCGGGCAGAGCGAGGTGAATTCGGGCGCGGCGAAGCGGACGAGATAGAGGCTGCCGACGCGCGGGTTCGGAACGTAATCGAGCTGGGCTTCCTCCGGCGAAGCGGGGAGTCCGCTCTGCTGGCCGAGGTGGAGGGGGAAAGAGGTGTCAGTCATGACCCGGCAATGCCGCCAAGGACGCGCGAACGCAAGTATGTCGCAGGTGGCCCATATGTCACACCGGCGATGGACGATGGCATGCCACGTCTTGTCGTGTGGGCAGGAGGCATTAACTGAGGGTTCACACGAAGTTTGGCGAAGACCGAAGATACCATGAGGGGCACGAATTCAATCATAGCGCGCGCGGCGATCTCGACCGCGCTGGCCGCAATTCTCGCGGGGCCTGTCGGTGCCCAGTCGAGCGGCACCACCTGGAGCCTTCCCGAGCCGACCGCGACCCCGAGTTCGCGGGCACAAGGTCCGGTCGACGCGCAGAACCCGCTTCTGCGGCCGCGCAATGCCGCGCCCGAACCGGTGCCGACCATTGCCGCACCCCCGCCGCAGGTCCAGCCATCCGCTCAGCCTCCGCGCGTCCAGCCCACCGTGCAGCCCTCCGCGACGCCGCGCCCCACGCCGACGAGAACGCCGAACCCGGCAGCCAGCCCCAGCGCGCCCGAACCGCGCGCTTCGGCGACGGCCGAGCCGCAGGGCACTCCCTCGGCTTCCGCGCCGGTCGCGCCCGAACCGTTACCGACGCCGATCCCTGCGCCCTCGGCGGTCGAAACGCCCACGACAGCACCTGCCCCTGCGCCTCTCGCTCCGGCCTCGCAGCAGGGCTTGCCCATATGGGTATGGGCAAGCCCGGCAGTGCTAGTCGTCCTGGGCGCCCTTGCGTTCTTTCTGCGGCGCAAGCGCCCGGCCGAGGAAGCGGAAGATTGGCCCGAAGTGCAGGAGGTCGCCGAACCCGTCGCGCCTCCTGTTCCGAAGCCTGCCCCCGTTCCGCAGCCGGAATTCGCCAGCCCGCCGGTCCCGCCGCGCCCCGCTCCGGTCCCGCCGCCAGCCGCTGCGCCGGAAGCCGTCGACATCGCCTTCGAGCCGGTCGGCCTGCGCCTCTCGCTGGTCTTCGCGACGCTGCAGTACCGGGTGACGCTGACGGCGGGCACCGACCTCCCGGCCGGCCACCTGATCGGCGACATGATCGGCGCACATGGCTCGCTGACCTCCGAGCAGCAGCTTGCCCCGTCGCTGGAGACGATGATGCCGCTCAAGCCGGTGCCTGCCCTTGCGGCGGGGGAGAGCGTTACCCTCACCGGCGAAGTGCAGTTGCCGCTCAGCGCCATTAGGCCGCTGCAGCGCGCGAATGCGTCGTTCTTCGTGCCGCTGCTGCGTGTGGGCGTAGTCTTCGCCGAGACCGTCGCGCCCGTCCGCCGCGTCTTCACGCTGGGCATCGCCGGAGGCCCCGCGCTGGCGCCGCTGCGGCTCGACACCGGCCCGATGGAGCACCGCGATCTCGGCGCGCGCGAGGTGCCGGAGGCGCGCGCCTATCCGGTTCTGCCGGGCACGCTGCGCAAGGCGGTCTGAGGCGTACCGATCCTAGCTCCGTCGTCACCCTGAAACACGTTGAGGGTGACGAAGTGAAACAGCTCAAGGGTCTGGCCTCTCCTTCACCTAACCCCTTTCCCGGAACGCGGAAAATGGCCTAGGGTCTGTCTGCCCAGCCAGCGGAGATCACAGTGAACAGCAGCAAGCGCCTCGAAGACCTTGAGGCTGCCACTCGTATCGTCGGCGCCGGGCGGCGTAGCGAATGGACCGGGCCGGTCGTCAACCCGCCGGTCTGGCGCGCCAGTACGCACCTCTACGAGAATACGGCCGCGCTGGCGCAGGGGCCGCGCACCAACGAGGACGGGCGTTTCTTCTACGGCCGCCGCGGCGCGCCGACGCAGTGGGCGCTGGCCGACGCGCTGACCGCGCTGGAGCCCGGCGCGGCAGGCACCGTGCTCTATCCTTCCGGCGTCGCCGCCATTGCCGGGGTCATGCTGACCCTGCTGCGGCCGGGCGACGTCGTGCTGATCACCGACAATGCCTACGACCCGACCCGTTCGATGGGCAAGGGCCTGCTGACCGACATGGGCATCGAGCCGCGCTTCTTCGATCCGCTGGACCTCGACGCTTACGAAGCCGCCTTTTGCGACCGTACGCGGGCGGTGCTACTGGAAGCGCCGGGCAGCCTCTCGATGGAGGTGTGCGACCTGCCCGCACTCGCCCGCATCGCGCGCGAGAAGGGCGCGGTCTCGGTGCTCGACAACACCTGGGCCAGCCCGCTCGGCTTCGCCGGGCTGAGCCACGGGATCGATGTGGTGCTGATGGCGCTGACCAAGCATGTCGGCGGCCACTCGGACCTGATGATGGGCAGCGCCAGCGCCGGGCCGGAACTTTACGCAAAGCTGCGCGGCCGCGCGCAGCAACTGGGCAATGTCGTCTCTCCCGACGACGCGGCGCTTGCGCTTCGCGGCTTGCGCACCTTGCACCTGCGCCTTGCCCACGAGGCGCAGAGCGCGCTGGAAATCGCAACGTGGCTCTCGAAGCGGCCGGAAGTGGCGCAAGTGCTCTGCCCGATGCTGCCCGGCGCACCGGGCCATGACTTGTGGAAGCGCGATTTCACAGGCGGCTGCGGCCTTTTCAGCTTCACTTTCAGGGGCGGCGATGCAGCCGCGCGCAACCGCTTCATCGATGCGCTGACGTTGTTTGGCATCGGCTATTCGTGGGGCGGGTTCGAGAGCCTGGCGATCCCCATCGAGCCTTCCGCCTACCGCAGCAACATGGCCTGGCCGCCCGCTCCTGCCGCGGAAGGCGACCGCCACGGCGTACGCCTCGCCATCGGTCTGGAGGCGCCCGGGGACCTCATCGCCGACATCGAGCAGGCACTGGAAGCATGGCGGGGGCAGTGACCGCGCCCCTTGTCGCGGCCGCCACGGCGAGCCCGACGCCGACCGCGACAGCCACCGCCGTCGTGGTCAAGCACGCCGAGCCGGTCGCGGGCGCGGAAGGCATCAAGAACGTCGTCTCCGCCCGTAGCGACACGATCGGCAACATCGTCGACACGCTCGACAAGCTGGCCGTGCAGGTCGGCTCCAGCCGCATTTCGCTGTGGGACTTGACCGTCATCGTCGCGGTGCTCGCGCTGGTGATCTCGGTGGCCTGGGCCGCCAGCCGGCTGTCGAGCCGGGTGCTGGCCCGCGCGACCCGCCTCGACATGACGCAGCGGTTGCTGACCGAGAAGATGGTCAGCCTGTTCATCTGGACCGTGGCTATCCTCGTCGGCATCGACGTGCTGGGGATCGACCTGACGGCGCTGACGGTGTTCTCCGGCGCCTTCGGCCTCGCCATCGGTTTCGGCCTGCAGAAGACTTTCGGCAACCTGATCGCCGGGATCATCCTGCTGATGGACAAGTCGATCAAGCCCGGCGACGTCATCGCCATCGCCGACCAGAGCGGGCAGTACACCTTCGGCCAGATCCGCCGCATCGGCATCCGCGCCGTCTCGCTCACCACGCGCGACCAGAAGGAATACCTGATCCCGAACGAGAACCTGATGATCAATCAGGTCGAGAACTGGTCATATTCATCCAAGAACGTGCGTATCCAAGTTCCCGTCGTGGTCCCCTATGCCGCCGATATCGAGCTTGCCGAGAAGCTGATGCTGGAGGCAGCGGGTGCCGTGAAACGTGTCCTCAAGGCCCCGCCGCCAACCGTCTGGCTCGACAGCTTTGCGGAGAATGGAGTCGCGTTTGTGATCCATGTTTGGATCACCGACCCCGAAGAAGGCACTGGAAACGTGCGTTCTGATGTCCTCAAAGGGCTCTGGAGGCTTATGCGCGAGAACGGCATCAAGGTGCCTTTCCCTCAGCGCGATCTCAACCTTCGCGATACTGAGACGATGCGCGAGTTGATTGCCGCGCTTCGCTCCGACGAGGGTAAAAGCCCCTGAACTGATCACGTATACCTACCTGATCAAGCTCCATCTGGAAAGGCTTGCCGGTATCCAAATTTCGCCTTATTTATGTCCGAAACGCCATTTGGATACTATTTGGATACTATTTGGATACCGATCTTTCGGATACCCCGGGGGCGAGATGGTTACCAAGGCGCAATTGACCGTTGCCATGTTGAAGGCGGCCGAGTCCGCACGAAAGCCTGCGAGACTCCTCGATACGACCAAGGGTCTTACCTTCGTGGTCGGCGCAAGGGGAGGCGCATGGCAGTGGCAAGGCAAGATCAACAAGAAGCCGAAGAAGGTTGGGGGAGGTCGGTTCGAGGACGGGCGCGGGGTATCCTTGGCGGCAGCGCGTGCATGGGCTAATGACATCAATGCTCGGGTGGCTCGTGGCGAGAACCCGTTTGAGGACGATGAGGGCGCAACCGATGGGATTGTGCTCGTACAGCCGATGCGGCCGGTCATGACCTGTCAGGAAGCGTGGACAGCCTATCTTCGCTAGTCCGGTGAATCTGGCGGCAACGCAGAGAAGACGCTGATCGACAAGCGCCAGACGTGGGATCGCCTTTTTGCTCATACCATCGGCGAAAGCCTTCTCACGGATGTGACGTTTCTTGAGCTAGCCGACATTGTGGACCCGCTGAAGACGAAGGGGAGGCGGGCGGCCTTCAACAATGCCGTCCGGTATGTGAAAAGGTTCTTTAAGTGGGCGGAAGAATCGGAAGCTCGGACTGGGCTGTCGGATTCACCGGCTCGACGGCTCAAGACAGAAAAGCAGAACACGCGTGATCGTTATCTGAACGAGGTTGAGGTCCGATGGCTGTGGGACGTGGTTGGCGAACTGGACGCTACGTCCCGTGCCTATTTCCTTGTTCTACTCCTCACCGGGCAGCGCCGCGATGAGGTTCGTGAACTGGTCCGCGGCGAATTGGACATGAGCCGTCCTTGGATGGACCTCTCCGAGGCACGGATGAAGTCGGGGTATCCACACATTACGCCTTTTGCTGACAAGGCCCGGGGCCTCATTGCCGGTCGGCTCGCCGCCCACAACTATCGTTACGTGTTCCCTTCGTTGCGTGCATATGTCGACGAAGCGGCATATACGATCTATGACTTGGGAAATGCGCTGGACTTTCTCAATGCGGCGATGGAGCGAAAGGCGAAGGCGGCAGGATCGGCCTGCGAGCGCTGGACCGCACACGATCTCCGCCGCACGTTTTCAACCCTTGCGAACGGTATCCTCGACGATGAGGAGGACACCGTTCTCGACGAGAACCACATCGAACGGGTCATGGCCCATAAGGTAGGTGGGAAGGTGTCGAATACCTATAACAAACATCAATATGTCAAGGAGAAGCGAAGGGTCCTTCGGGAGAGGTGGCCTGGGGAATCTGCGCACTGAGATAATTGGATTTTCTGCCTGAGAGCAGCCAGGAAGGCTGCGAGACAGGAGCAGAGAATGAGCAGACGACCCCGGCGCAACCACAGCCCGGCATTCAAGGCGAAGGTAGCACTTGCCGCGATCAAGGGCGAGAAGACGCTGGCAGAGCTGGCGCAGGACTATGACTTGCATCCCAACCAGATCACGACGTGGCGCACGCAGTTGCTCGAAGGAGCGGCCGGCGTATTCGGGTCGGAGAAGTCCTCGGACGAGCCCGCCGTCGACGTGAAGACGCTGCATGCCAAGATAGGCGAGTTGACGTTGGCGAATGATTTATATGTGGGGCCTTGTGTCAAGCGGCGCGCGCAGGACCTGCGGCAGACCTTGACTGGTTGCCTTTGTCATTCCGTCGGGATCGGCTGCGGATTCCGATGATCCCGGTCGCCTGTTCCAATCTGATCCCGGCCATCATTCCGATTTGATCCCGGCCGGGTAGAAGCCAGATCGTTTCGCTTGATGGCATTAGGGATTGGCGGTGGTCA
>NZ_BAAILP010000040.1:0-2364 GCF_054589055.1 Novosphingobium sp. 11B
GCCCACCTCACCGCGCGCGCATTTGACGCGCGCCTAAAGACAGCCACCGGTCCCGGATCAAGTCCGGGACGACGAAGTGAGAAACGCCAGCAACCCGCGCTCCTCGCGGCTCATCCAGCGGGTCTTGCGCGGCAGGCTTTCGGGCACCTCGGGTGCGCCCCGATCGCCCTTGGCCGCCGCGATCACGTCCGGGTGGACGTAGGACTTCCGCGCGATCGCGGGCGTATTGCCGAGGCACTGCGCAACCTCGTCCAGCATCGCCCGCAATGACAGGCCGGGGTTCCCGACCAGCATCGCGAAGGCCATCGTGCTCGCCGCCCATGTCCGGAAGTGCTTGGCGGTGAAGCCCTCGCCCATCGTCTCGGCAAGGTATGCGTTGACGTCGTGGCTGTGGACGGGAATCGCCTCGCCCTCCTCGTCGACGTACTGGAACAAGTGCTGGCCGGGCAGGTCCTGCATCTTGCGCACACAGCGCACGAGGCCGGGATCGTCGCAGGTGATCTGCTGCAGCTTGCCCGACTTGCCCTTGAAGCGCAGCATCAGCGCGCCGCGCTCTATCTTCGCGTGCCGGTTGCGCAGGGTGGTCGCGCCGAAGCTCTTGTTGGCCTTGGCGTAGCACTCGTTCCCCACCCGGATCGCCCCGGTATCGAGCAGCGCCACGACCGAGGCGATCGCCCGCTCGCGCGTCAGCTTGCGTGAAGCGATGTCCGCGTCCACCCGCGCCCGCAACACTGGCAGCGCATCGCCGAACAGGGCGCAGCGGTCGAACTTCATCGTCTCGCGCGACTGGCGCCAGTCGGGATGATAGCGATACTGCTTGCGCCCGCGCGCGTCGTAGCCCGTCGCCAGCAGGTGAACATCGGGGTCGGCGGAGAACCAGCACCGCTCGTAGGCGGGCGGCAGGGCGATGGCGTTGAGCCGGTCGATCTCGACGCGATCCTTTATCCGCGCTCCGTCCGCGTCGAAGTAGGCCCACTTGCTGCCGCGCACCGGCCTGCGGGTGATTCCGGGGGCGCCGTCATCGGCGAATTTCAGGCGCATATCTGTCTGGCGCGTCATCAGCATGGGGTCAGTCCGTTTGCCTCTCCCTTTCAAGAACGCGCGAGGGGCAAACGGGTTGTCGGAAACCGGAACGCGATCCCGCCGTTCCTTCCTGCAAAGACAAACCACAGGAGACACCCATGGCAGACGCACGCATCTTCCGCGATCTCAAGGCCGACCACGACAAGCACCGCAAGTTGCTGGAACAGCTGGGCGAAACCCAGGGCGCCAGCGACGAGCGCAAGGACCTGTTCGAAGCCTTGCGTAAGGAACTCCAGGCCCACGCCGCCGCCGAGGAGGAATCGCTCTACGCGACGATGCTCGGCAACCCGGACCTGCGCGACGAGGCCCGCCACTCGGTGTCCGAGCACAAGGAGATCGACGACTTCCTCGGCGAACTTTTCGAGATCGACATGAGTTCGTCCGCGTGGCTGACCAAGTTCAAGGAAATGCGCCACCGCTACCTCCACCACATCGACGAGGAAGAGGAGGAGATGTTCCCCGAAGCGGCGGAAAAGCTCTCGGCCGAAACCGAAAAGGAACTCGCCGAAGTGTTCGAGAAGCGCAAGCCGAAGGAACTGGCGACGGCCGAAAAGGAACTGCCCGGCGATGCGCGCGAATAAAACCGGCAATACGCCGGCTCGGGCCTCCCCTGCGGTGAGCGCGGGGGAACGCCTGCCCCGGCGGCGCGTTGCCTTCTCGATCAACCATAACGGAGAAGGACCATGGACAAGGACATCCGCGAGCATTTCTGGAAAGCGTTCCAGACCAGCCCGTTCATCATGATGAGCCTTCAGGGCGGACATGCCCACGCCGAGCCGATGACGGCACAGCTCGACAAGGACGCCCATCACGCGATCTGGTTCTTCACCAAGCGCGACAACCGCATCGGCGGCGGCGGCAAGGCGATGGGTCAGGTGATGACGCGGGGGCACGAGGTTTTCGCCTGCATCGACGGTACGCTGGTCGAGGAAACCGATCCGGCCGTGCGCGACAAGCACTGGAACAACGCCGTGGAGGCGTGGTTTCCCGGCGGCAAGGCCGACGCTTCGGTCGTCATGCTGCGTTTCGAGATCGAGGATGCCGAAGTCTGGACTTCGGAAATGGGCCTCAAGGGCGCCTTCAAGCTCCTGACCGGCAAGCCCATCAAGCAGGGCGAGGCCGGAGAGCACGCGCTCGGCGCGGTCTGAGACCCTCTAGGACCGATGCCTGAGCAGCGGGGGCGTGGCGGTTCAGGCTGCCACGCCCTTCGCGCTTGTCCTCCCTGTCGCGCAGCGATGGGGAGGGGGACCGCCCGCGCAGCGGGTGGTGGAGGGGCTTGGG
>NZ_BAAILP010000041.1:0-314 GCF_054589055.1 Novosphingobium sp. 11B
GACAAGTACAAGGGCAAGTTCGACCAGGGCTGGGACAAGGTCCGCGAGGAAACCTTCCGGCGCCAGAAGGCGATGGGCCTGATCCCGAAGGATTCCGTGCTCTCCCCGCGACCGGCTTCGCTGCCCGCCTGGGATTCGCTCGATGCCGAGCACCGCAAGGTCTACGCCCGGCTGATGGAGGCCTATGCCGCCACCGTCGCTTATGCCGATCATGAGACCGGCCGCCTGATCCAGTCGCTGAAGGACAGCGGCCAGTACGACAACACGATGATCGTCTATATCGAGGGCGACAACGGATCGAGCGCCGAAGGCGG
>NZ_BAAILP010000042.1:0-8155 GCF_054589055.1 Novosphingobium sp. 11B
AGGTTGCGCAAGGAATGTCGGCACTCTCTCACATGGGCGAGCAGTATCGGAATACGGCTCGCCAGCTTGAAAAACTGATCGGTCGCGAAGAAACGCTGCGGCTTATCGAGATCGCGCTATTTCGTGACGCCATCGTCCTCGATGACGGCCGCGAGATCACCGGCCCGGCCCTCATCCGTCGCATGGCGCAAGAGCGTTACGGCGACGTGTTTCGTGATCAGGTGCGCCGGAAGATGCATGATGCTGGTGCGATCGGCGAGGCGTACCTAGCCGCGCTCGATGGGCCTGACAGTCTCAACTAGGGGTAACCCTGTAAGAAAATAGGTGTCGGTACTGACCGACCTATAAGGGCCTCCCAGCTTACCGGCTGGGGGGCCTTTCTTTTAGCGCCAAAGCGAATGTTTTTCACGATTAGGGGTTGCAATCGTCAGTTCCGACCGTCAGAACTGACGCCATAGCGAGGCTATAGGCCTCCCTCGGCAAAGTCCCCAACATCGTTGAAAGGTGAAATCGCATGGTTGATGCGGCTACTTCTGCACGTTCGTCTTCGACGGCTGCAAATCTGAATGTCGTCGTGCACGGTAAGCTGGTGGATCAGCGCCGTAACGAGGGCGTCTTTTACTCCACTGTTCTCTCTCCTGCAGCGGATCAGTTCTCTCAGCCGGAGCCCTTCGAAATTCGTTCTTCGAAGTCGCTGGGCAACCGCGAAGAAATTATTACCGTTCCGTGTCGCCTTTTCGGCTTCTTCCGCAAAAGCTACGAGACGAAGCCCGATCGCCACGGCGAAACGCGGGTTATCCGGCCTGTCGTGGCCGGTCTGGAAGCGCTCGAAAACTAATCGGTGCCTACCCTGCTCGTCCACTGTGTCCCGGCCCCTGACGGCGTTCCTGCAGCGCCGTGCGGCACGGTGGACGGGGTGGCCCTAATCCCTGTCGTACTGGCTCCCCAGCCCCTCCAAATCGATACTTCGGAGGCTCCCCAATTCTTCGCATGGGGCCTCGGTCTACCTCTTTCGTGCTTCGTCACCGGCCTCGTCGTCGGTGCCGTGATGCGGGTCATTCGGTCGGCATGATCCGTCCTTTCCAGAAAGTCCGGCATGGAGTGTTCGTTATGTCCAAGAAAATCGCTGTCGCCTCGGCCGCTCTCGTTGCTGCTGCCGCCGCTGCGCCTGCCATGGCGCAGACCGCAACCGGTCCCGACTACTCGGCCCTGACCGGCGCGATCGATTTCGGTTCGACGCAGACCGCAATCCTGTCGGTCGGCGCTCTGGCCGTCACCGTCACGCTCGCCGTGATGGGCGTCCGCAAGGTCATCGGCCTCGTGCGCGGCGCTTAATCCCTCTCTCTGCGGGGTGTCGGGGGGCCGGGAGCATCGCACGCTCTCGGCCCCCTTTTTCTTGGAGTGACCGCCATGGACGGCCAGCTAGCATACAATCTTTTCGTCATGTTCATGGGCCTTGTTTGCGGGGTCCTGTTCGTCGCTGGCCTCAAGTCGGGCAACCTGTGATGAGGTTGGTTCTCGCGATCGTCCTGGCCTCGTTCTTCATGCCTTCGGCGTCGTGGTCACAGACCACGCAAAACCCCTACGAGGCGGGCAAAGCCTCCGTTGCTCAGGCCGTTTCCAATTCTCTTAAGGCGAACTTTGAGCGTCGGCAGATTGAGGAATGGGCTCAGGTTTCCACAATGGACAAGATTCGGGCCTACCTCGCTCAGCCCACGAACAGCCTCGATAGCTGGATACGCATTGCGCAGGCGATGGGCCTTCCCACCGGCACGAAACTGTCTCCGCCCTCGGCGTACGATAGCACGTACTGCAAGACGAACCCCACGGCGACGATCTGCTCTCCCCTGTACGCGGGGCAGGGTGAAGGTGGCGGCGGCGCTGGGTCCACCGGTCCGGATTGGGAGGAACCGAGTTGCGACGAGAATTACATCCTCGATCCTGCTGGCAACATGATCGTCCCTGCTATGACGCTCCCCGAGCCACAACCTTACAAGTACGGTCAACAGTTATGGCAGGCTGATACTAACGCGAAGCTGCGCACAAATAACGTGTGGTCAGCGATCAAAGTAAACTTCCACATGACGAACAATCCTCTTGAGGAACATCTTCGTTACGCACCGGTGTACGCGTATCAGTTCTGTCAGTCTGCCTCGTGTATCTATTCAGTTATGGGATCACGCCCCGCCTATTTCGGGCCTAATGCGACAGTGGTGGCGGGCCGTTCCCAGTCATTCGGCGTCGGTATCATGCCTAGCGCAACGGCTTGGTCGCAGGTTCGTCCCGGCTGGGGCGATCCGCCCCCGCTCGACTACGAATGTCCGGACGGGATCGGCCAGGGTGATTTCAACCAGCATTGGAAAGCCTGCATCAAGGGGCCGTCTTTCTGGGCGATCCCCACGCATGGGATCATCACCGCAACCCAGATCAAGGCATGGACGCAGGGTTCTCCCATGGCGCACTGCCGCCTCTCTGACGAGTTTATCCGCTTCCTCGCTGACGTGGCCTACAAGAACGCCTGCGCGGACGGCACCTGTGATGCGCCTTACTCGCGCGTCGAGAAGGAGGACGTGCGCAACGGCGGTCAGAACCCGACCATCAGGGACACCGGCAACGTTACCAACCTGCCATCGCCGAACAATGAGGGCACGCCTCTGCCGCAGCCTACGGATACGCCGACCGATACCCCTACACAGGGGCCTGATTGGACTGATCCCGGCACGGCTGCGCCTAATCCTCAGTCTCCGACTGCTCAGAGTATCTTCGATAAGGCTTGGGATTGGGGTTTCCCCTCAATTGAAATCAATCTCGGTTCCGCGTCGTGCCCAACCTACACCGCAGACGTGTGGGGATATACGGTCACTCTCGACAGTCATTGCCCTTTCATCGAGCAGAACCGCGCGGCGATATCTGCGCTGATGATCCTTCTGTTCACGATTGCTTGCGGCATCATCGTATTGAGGGCTTAAGCCATGTTCGCTCTACTTCGCTCTGCTATAAACTATTTGCTCGATTTCCTGCTAAAAGGATCGATTATCAAATTCGGTGTATTCACCGCGCTTTACTACATCGTCAGTGAAATAGGATCGCTGGCGATGAACAAAATCGACAAGACGGGTCTTACCTCTATTGGATCGCTTGTTAGCGGTCTGCCGTCCGATGTGCTGTTCTTCCTCGGTGTGTTCCGGGTTGAAGTCGGCCTTCCCATGATCATCGCGGCTTTCGTGGTGCGCTTCTGCATCCGTCGCCTGCCCATCATAGGGTAATACTATGGCCATCACTGCCTATACTGGCGTTCCCGGCTCCGGGAAGTCGTACACCATGATTGAACAACTCATGGTCCCGGCCGTGATGGCTGGTCGTCGGGTACTGACGAATATAGCAGGCGTTCAACCTGAAAAGGTCTATGAACTGTGTCAGAAGCGGTCGCCCGATACTGAGTTCGGAGAGGTAGTATTGTTTGATGCAAGCATAGCATTAAATGAAGGCTTCTTTCCGACTGAGAATATTTCCGATGAACATACTTTCGTGAAGGGCGGCGACTTTCTCCTGTTCGATGAATGGAGGCTCACTTTTCCTAAGCGCGGCGCATTCCCGACGCCTCATCTTGAGCCTTTCTTGAGGTATCACAGGCACTTAACCGACAAGAGCGGTGTCGCGATCGACGTTGCTATCGGTACGCAGCTTGTGACGGATATCCATCTGGATATTCGCGGGCTTGTCGAACGTTCCTATAAGTTCCGCAAGTTGAAAGCTATCGGGCTTCCCAAGTTCTATAAGTGGGACATGTTTGAGGGTTCGACGCAACCTAAAGGCGAAAGTGTATCGACGGGTAACGGGAAGTATAAGCAAGAGATATTCAATCTCTATAAGTCGTATGATACCGATGGAGACGGCAAGGAACTGAAAACCGATAAGCGTTCGTCCATTTGGTCGCCTACGCTTATCGCCATGATTGCCGGGATAGTCGTGATGGGCTCATTCTCGCTTTATATGGCCCTTAGCTTCTTCGGTTCGGCTGGTGACACAAAACAGCCAGGTCAAAACGTGACGGCCGGTCAGCCTGTCGCCCGGTCGTCGGCCGCGCCAGCGCAAGGCGGTATCGTGCGTGCTCGCTCGCCCTATCGCATCGTTGGCCATGTCGCGGCCGATACGGGCCTTAGGATCGTGCTCGCCGACGACAACGGCTCTGTGCGCGTCGTCGCTCCTGACGGCTTCAGCTTCGACGGCGACAGGCCGGTGTACGGCGTCGTCGATGGAATGGCGGTCGTCGCTGACGATCGCGTCAAGGTTTCAACTTCGGGCGTAGCTGCGCCCCAATTCGGGGTGCAAATGCCATGAAACTCGCGCTTTTCCTCGGGTTCGCCCTCATCGCTTCGCCTGCAGCTGCAGGCACTTTGCCCAGCACGCCGGGGCCGGTTCGTGTGCAGCTAGATTCCATGCCTACGGGCGCGCTGGTCACCATGCTCATGCGTGACGTCATGGGCGTTCCTTACGTGATCGCACCTGACGTTCTGGCCGATCAAAAGCCGGTGTCGGTCAACCTCGTGATGCCGCGTGCGGATCTACCTATGAAGGTCGTGGGCTTCCTCCGATCGCTCGGGCTTGTCGTGAAGCTGAGCGGCGGCACCGTCTTTGTGTCGCACAAGCCGCTCGCTCAGGTCGGCGGCGCTGTGAATATGCCCTCGGCCGCATATGCCATGCAGCCCATGCAAGCCTCTGTGTCGCAGGCCATGGCGCCAACGCCTGCAACGCCTTCGGGCTCGCCGTTCTCCGCTGGCCCGTCTGAGGTCCCGGCGTTGTCTCAGTCGCCTGTGTCCGCTGTCGCCGACGAGCCGGTCGGCGTCGTCGCTGTCATCGAGCCGGCTCACCGCTCTCCGGTCGAACTGGCGGACATGGTGCGGGCCGTTCTGCCCGGTCTGTCGATCGCGGTTCGCGAGGCAAGCCAGCCACAGGGCTCGCAGATCGTCGATCGCCTTGAACCGTCAGTACTGGTGCTCTCTGGCACGAAATCGCAAATCTCGATGGCGTCGCAGCTCGTGCGCGCCGTCGATCGCCCTCGCGCCGCTGTCGCCATCAAGGCCGTCTTGTTCGAGGTCCGTACCTCGAAAGCCCGCGGCTCTGCCCTGTCGTTGCTCTCGGAAGTGCTGGGGGGCCGTGTGGGCCTCGGAATCAATCCCGGTGGCACTGGCGGAGACCAGTTCGTCAAGATCGCTACAGGGGGCGTTTCCGCCGTCCTGTCGGCCGTTCGCACCGATGGCCGTTTCCAGATCGTCGCGGAGCCGTCGCTTTCGGCCCTGTCAGGCGCAACGGCTACCATCAACTCGGGCTCGCAGGTCCCGACGATCGGCGAGGTCACCTATACCGACAACGGCCAGCCCATTCGCTCTGTCGTCTATCGGGATAGCGGTGTGTCGCTGACCGTCACTCCTACCGTGCGCCGGGGCGAAATCGAAATGCGCGTGCTGCAGGAGCGGTCCACCTTCTCCCGCACCGAAACCGGCGTGAACGATACGCCCACGCTCAACAAGTCCACCGCATCCTCGGTCGTCGCGATCCGCCCCGGCGAGACGGTGGCTATCGCTGGGCTCGATGAGCGTTCCGACAATTCCACGCGCGACGGGTTCTTCGGTGGGCTGCTCGGTAGCCGTCAGCGGGATCAAGGGTCGTCGCAATTGCTCCTGTTAGTCCAGGCGGATTTAGCGGCCGATGGCAGGCAGGCAGCACCGGCTATCGAAGTGCTTGAGGACCGGTCCGACGAGGCGCGAGAGGGTGCCGCCGGATCGCGCACCGAACGTAGTGAGGGCGCAGAGCCGGTGGTGCGCTCTCGTGGCTCTGCGGTCGGCTGAACTTATTTCGCATGTCGGTACTTACGCTATTGCAATGTAGGTTCCGACATGAGACAAGATGTAGGTACTGACAGGGGGTTCACATGATCGCTCTCACTATCGAGCACATCAGCCGTCAATATCCCGATTGGGCCGAAAGGTTCGACGCATGCCAGTGCTGCGGCTCCTATCCCGCGCATGATCCTGTCTGGTGCGAGGCCATCAGCGAACGCATGGCCCCGATCGCTGAGCGCGCGGACGCTCATCAGGCGGGGTGTGCGGTCGTCGCCTACCACTGCGAGATCGGGAACGCGGTCAAGTTCGGTGCGACACAGGCCCGCATGCACGATGCCGCTCGCTGGGCGACCCTCGCTCGCGCTCTCGGCGCTTGGGGAGGTTTTGACCATGCGAACTGAGTACTGGCAGATGGGCTACAACGATTATCTGGCGTGCCAGGACTTCGCCGAAAGGCCCGATCATTGGTCTGTAGGCAACTGGCTGGACTATCTCGAAGGTGTCCGCGCTGCCGCGTTCGGTGATCAGTGATCGAGCCCGCCGCCCTCTTCTCGAAAGGCTTCATGCCTGCCGGTGGCCCTGTAGGGGAAATGCTTGTGATTATTGCTCTTTGGGCGATCGGAATCTTCGGTACGTGGACCTTCTACCGGGCGTTTCGCGCTCTGTGGCGGTTCCGGCCGTGATCGTCGTCCCTCCTCCACCCGGTCACCCTAGACCCGCAAGGGTCTGCCGTGCGGCGAGCACGCCTAACCTGACGTTTCGGCGGTCAGATGCCTTCGATGGCCCTAGCGCCTTTGTATGGCCCTTTTCCGGGGAGTTTTACGCCATGTTTTTAGTGTTCACTCTGGCGCTTTCGGGGACTCCTGCCCCTGATCGCTTTACCATCGATCGTGGGGGGTACTGATGCCCCGCCGCTTACCGATGGAGGTCTTCATTAACGCTCAAACTGACCGTCAGGCCGCTTACGAACAGCGCCGCCGCAAGGAGGGTCAAACCCGGGTCGCGGTGTGGGTGCCGTCCGAGCGCGCCGAAGAACTCAAGGAGATCGCTCGCGCATGGTGCGCTGAGAAGGCTGCAAAGGAGGGGCAGGCAAATGACTGACATGGATGCCAAAAATGACCAATATGGTTCGTTTTCAAAGTGCGTCTCGGCGAAGGATGATGATGAATTTCTCGCCGCTTGGGTCGCCACTGAGACGGCTAAAACCTTCACCGATCCTCTGGAGGTGGACCTTGTGCACCTCGGCTGGTTGATGGCTCGCGCGGACGCTGAGGAGCGCCTTTCGCGTCGCCTTCTCGGCCCTTCTACCCCCGTTAGGTAATACGGGGGTCTTTCGTGGGCGAAGCCCGCGAAAGTTCTTTTCTTCTTCAAGCGCTTAGTGGGGAAAATACCGTGCGAATTGTTGATCTGCAAAAGTCGTCGAAAAGCATCGCTTGATGGGTCGGCCGCTTTGCAAATTCCTCGGGCTCTCTCGCGACTGGCTGGACGTGCGCTTGCCCCTCACGTGGGAGGCCGCGTCGCAGTGGTTTCCCGAGGTTGTCGAGGGGGAAACTGTCAGCTTCGATCCTCCCGGCCGCTCGGGCTATCGCTCGGGCTTGAAGATGCCCGAGGGCTACCAATCCGGCGCGGTGTCGATCATCGGTGATAACCCCGCGTCTCGAGGCTGGTGTATGCTCTCGGGCACCGGCTCGGCCGCTGAATGGGTGTGGAATCTGGCCGCATCTTCGTTCGATGCGCCGCAGGTCAACCGGGTTGATGCTGCACTAGACTTCACATGCTCGAACCGTGCGTTTGAGAGGATGATGAAGGACCTTTCCGGTATCTCGGAAGCCTGCGGGATGCGGCCTCATCCGGTTGGGCATCCGCAGTGGGGCCGTACCCTCTATGTGAACTGGTCGCGGAAGCTGCGGCATGAAAAGTCGGGCAACGAAAAGGCCCCTATGTGGACGGCCCGCCTCTATGAGAAGGGCAAGGAAATGGGCCAGGACCCGCTATGGCGTCGCTTCGAAGTGGTCCACCGTCCTGACAAGCCACATGCGAAGGAAAAGGCCTTTCATTTCGAGCCTTGCGAACTTCTTGGAAGCCCTAAGTGGTCACGTGCGTTTCTCGAATCGATCGGCTATAGTGAGGCGGTCAAGCCGGAGCGTGCCTCGCCTTATGCGAAGGAGGAACCGGCCTCGGATGATGCAAAGGTTGCGCAAGGAATGTCGGCACTCTCTCACATGGGCGAGCAGTATCGGAATACGGCTCGCCAGCTTGAAAAACTGATCGGTCGCGAAGAAACGCTGCGGCTTATCGAGATCGCGCTATTT